>DASYVZ010000557.1:0-1833 GCA_035936515.1 Solirubrobacteraceae bacterium
GTCCGCGACGGCGCGCTGCGCGCGATGCGGCCCTACACCGTGCACCAGCGCCTCGTCGACGAGGAGCTGCTGCGCGCGCTGCAGTCGCTGGACGAGCGCGTGCGGGGACTGGCGAGCGGCCAGCAGGCGCTCGCCGCGGAGCTCGCACGGCTGCGGCGCGATGATGCTGACTGACATGAGCTACTCCACCACCCAGGCACGCCAGGACCTGCTCGACACGATCGCCGACGCGATCGACGACCTCGCCCGCGCGCTGGCCGCGCTCGGCGCCGCCTACGAGGAGCTCGAGGAGCACCTGGCCGACGAGCTCGAGGAGCTGCTCTTCGGGCCTGTCCAGGGGGCCTACGGCCGCGCGCGCCGCACGCACGCCGAGTTCGCCGCCCGGCACGGCCTGGCGACGCGGACGTTCACGTCACCGCAGCCCGGCGCGCCCTCGGGCGGGCTGAAGGGCTTTCTCGACGACGCCGTCACGGCGGCCGGCAGCGCCGACGCGACGCTCGCGACGCTGCAGGACTCGATGCTGCCGGTCGAGGTCGGTGACGCCGAGTTACGCGCCGGCCTCGCGAACGTCCGCGAGCTCGTCGCCGACGTGCCGCGGCACGCGCGCGCCCTGATGCGTACGTTCGGACGCTAGCTCCGCTGCTGCTATGCCACCATCGAGCCCGATGAGTCGCCACCCGCAGCCCACCTCGCTCGGCGTCAACGCCGTCGGCTACCTGCGCGGCGGGCTCGGGCTCGGCCAGGCCGCCCGCCTCTACGTCCAGGCGCTGCACGAGGCCGGCGTACCGCTCCGCACGACGACGGTCGACGTCAACCTGCCCGATGTCGTCGGCGCCGACGGGCGGCGCGCGCAGATCAAGACGACCGACTTCGCCGATCTCCACGTCGAGGGCGAGCTGCCCTTCAACCTCGTCTGCGTCAACGCTCCGGAGCTGCCCGCCCTGCACGCGAGCCTCGGCCGGGAGTTCTTCGAGGACCGCTACACCATCGGTGTCTGGGCGTGGGAGGTCGACGTCGTGCCGCCGAGCTGGGACCGCGCGTTCGCGCTCGTCGACGAGATCTGGGTGTACTCGACCTACGTGCAGGACATTCTCAGCCATGCCTCACCGGTGCCGGTCGTGCGCGTGCCGCTTCCGATCGTGGCGCCGCCGGCGGGCGGCGACGTCGGCGCGCTGCGGCTGCCGGAGGGCTTTGCGTTCCTGTTCTTGTTCGACTTCTACTCGACCCTCGCGCGCAAGAACCCGCTGGGCCTCGTCGAGGCGTTCACGCGTGCCTTCGAGCCCGGCGAAGGCCCGCAGCTCGTGCTCAAGAGCCACAACGGCGACTTCCGCCCCGAGAAGCTCGCCGAGCTGCGCGAGGCGATCGGCGACCGTCCCGACATCCAGCTCGTCGACCGCTTCCTCAGCAGCGCCGACATGGCGGCGCTGATGCGGCGCGCGGACTGCTACGCCTCGCTGCATCGCGCCGAGGGCTTCGGCCTGACGCTCGGCGAGTCGATGGCGCTGGGCAAGCCGGTGATCGCCACCGGCTTCTCGGCGAACATGGACTTCATGACCCACGAGAACTCGTACCTCGTGCGCCACACGCCGACCGAGGTGGGCCCCGAGGGTGAGAACTACCCGCCCCAGGGCACCTGGGCCGAACCCGACCTCGATCACGCCGCGACGCTGATGCGCGAGGTCTGGGAGCACCAGGACGAGGCACGCGAGCGCGGGGCGCGCGGCCGCCGCGAGATCGCCGAGCACTTCTCGCTGGAGCAGGTCGGTGCGGCCGCGCGCGCGCGGCTCAAGCGGCTGAGCAGCGTCCGCCGCCCGAGCGCCGGCGGTGCCGACG
>DASYVZ010000558.1:0-6170 GCA_035936515.1 Solirubrobacteraceae bacterium
GGCTTGCGCTGGCGGCGAGCCTCGGCGGCCTCGTCGTGCTCGGCGGCGGGGCGTGGCTGATCCACCGCCGGCCGCAGCTGCTCGCCCTCGCCGCCGCCGCCGCGCTGCCGTTTCGCGTGCCGATCGAGTCCGGCGGCGACACCGCGAACCTGCTCGTGCCGCTGTACCTCGTGATCGCCGCCGGCGTGCTGGCCTACGCGCTGCCACGGCTGCGTGCCCCGCGCGGGCTGGAGGAGATGGAGCGCGGCGACGAGCGCGAGGTGCGCCACGAGCGCGGTCCGCTGGAGTGGCTGCTCGCCGCCTCGATCGTCCTCTATGCGGTGCAGGCCACGTACTCCAGCGACTTCGACGGCGCGCTGGCGCAGACGATCTTCTTCTACGTGCCGTTCGCGCTGCTCTTCGCGCTGCTCGTACGCATCCGCTGGACGGCGCAGCTCGCGGGCCGCTGCCTGATCGTGCTGCTCGTGCTGGCGGCGGCGTTCGTCGGGATCGGCTTCGTGGAGTACGCCAGGCGCGAGCTGCTGCTCAATCCGAGGGTCATCAGCGCCAACCAGTTCGAGTCCTACTTCCGCGTCAACTCGCTGTTCTTCGACCCGAACATCTACGGGCGCTTTCTCGTCACGGTGATGCTGAGCGTCGTCGCGGTGCTGCTGTGGAGTCGCCGCCCGGCGCTCGTGGCCGGCTGCGCGATGGCGCTCGTGCTGCTCTGGGCGGGGCTCGTCCTGACGCTCTCGCAGTCGTCGTTCACCGCCCTGCTCGTCGGACTGACGGTGCTCGGCGCGCTGCGCTGGGGGATGGGCCGCGCGGCGGCGCTCCTCGGCGCATTCGCCGTGACCGCGCTGCTCGCGGTCCTGGTCGCGCCGGGGGCGGTCGGTCTCGAGGGTTCGGCGGACAACATCACCAGCGGGCGCTGGTCGCTCGTGCGCGGGGGTGTCGAGCTGGCGGCCGAGAAGCCGGTGACGGGCTGGGGATCGGCCGCGTTCAAGACGGAGTACCGCGCGCGCCAGGAGACCTCCAGCGAGCGCGCCTCGGCGGCCTCGCACACGATCCCGATCACGGTTGCCGCCGAGCAGGGCGTCGGTGGCCTGGCGCTCTACCTCGCGCTCGTGGTCGTCGCGATCGTCACGCTGCTGCACGGTGCGCGGCGCTCGATCGCGCGGGCGGCGGTCGCCGCGGCGTTCGTGGCCCTCGTCGTGCACACGCTGCTGTACGCCGCCTTTCTCGAGGATCCGCTGACCTGGGCGCTGCTGGCGCTCGGCGCGGCGCTGGCGCCGGCGGCCGATCCGTCCGCGTCGGCCGAGCCGTGAGGGAGCGGACCGCCCTCGCGGCCCTCGCGCTCGCCGCCGTCGCGGCCTGGGCGCTGGCCCCGACGTATCCCGACTACGACGCCTACCACCACCTCGTCTGGGGCCGCGACCTGCTGCACGGCGTGGCACCGGGCTTCGAGGACCCCTTCGCGCCGACGCAGCATCCGCTGTACCTGGCTCTCGCGGCAGTGTTGTCGCTGGTCGGCGAGCCGGCGGACCGCCTGCTCGTGCTCGTCACGGTGCTGAGCCTCGTCGCGCTCGTCGCGGGAGCCTTCGCCCTCGGGCGCACGCTGTTCGGCACTGCGGCGGCATACCTGGGCGCGCTCTTCGTCGCCTCGAGCTTCGCGTTCCTGCTCTACGCGGTGCGGGCGTTCGTCGACGTGCCGTTCCTCGCGCTTGTCGTGTGGGCCGCGGCGCTGGAGGTGCGCCGTCCCCGCCGCGGCCTCGCGCCGATGGCGCTGCTCACGGCCGCCGGGCTGCTGCGACCCGAGGCGTGGGTCCTGGCGGGGCTGTACTGGCTGTGGTGCCTGCCGCCGAGCCCGCCGCGCGCCCGCGCGCGGCTGCTCGTGCTCGCCGCCGCGGCGCCGGTGCTGTGGTCGCTCGTCGACCTCGCCGTCACAGGCGACCCGCTCTTCAGCCTGACGAACACTCAGGCGCTGTCGGACTCGCTGGACCGCGAGCGTGGTCTGGCCGCCGTCCCGTCGTCCTTCGTCACGTTCCTCGCCGATCTCGCGCGGCCACCGGTCGCGCTGGCCGGCGTCATCGGGTTGGGCCTCGCGCTGCGCCGCTTCGGTCCACGGCGGCTGGCGATCCCGCTCGGGTTGCTCGGCGGCGGGATGCTGACCTTCGCGGCGATCGGCGTCGCAGAGCTCTCGCTGATCCCGCGCTACCTGACGGTTCCCGCCGTCGCGCTGTGCGTCCTGGCCGGCTACGCGATCATGGGCTTCACGACGCTCGAGCCGGGCGCCGGACGCAGGCGCTGGCGCGCGGCCGGCGCCGGTGCGCTGGCCGTCGGCGTCGTGTTCCTCGTCGCGAAGGCGGGCAGCTTCGGGGCGCTGCGCGCCGAACTGCGCTTCATCGAGCGTACGCATGAGGAGGTGAGCGGGCTGCTTGCCGAGCCGCGCGTGCGCGACGGCCTGCGCTGCGGCGCGCTGACGTTCCCCACGTACCGGCTCGTGCCCGATGCCCGCTGGCTGCTGGAGGCGGACGCCGAGGAGGTGCGCACGCGCGCGGGCCCGGACCGCTCGCCCGGCGCCGTCGCCGTCTACATCGTGCGCGACGAGAAGTTCCAGCGGCGCTTCGGCCGCGCCGACGGCGTGTCGCGCGCGACGAACGTCCCGCCCTCCGGCGAGCCGTCGGTCGTGCACGGTCCGTTCGAGGCGTATGGCGTGTGCCTGGCACGTCCACGCTAGGGTCTCGCGGCGATGTCGAAGTCGATCCTCATCCGGCCCCTCCTGGTTCTCCTGGCGATCATCATCGTCTTCGTCCTGTTCCTGATGCTGGTCTTCGGCGCGTTCGACGGCGGCGACGACAGCGCCGGAAGTGCGGCCGGCGGCGACAGCGTGCAGCCGGAGGCCCCAGAGGCTTCGAAGCCGTCGGGCGAGCCGAGCGAGGGCACGGTCAAGGCGGCCGACCTGAAGGTCGGCGACTGCATCAGCGACGCCAACTCGCAGATCGGCGACGTGCGGGCCTTCGACGCCGTCGGCTGCGACGAGCCGCACGACGGCGAGGTCTACACGCTCATCCGGCTCGAGGGCGGCGACGACGCCAAGCCGCCCACCGAAGCCTTCATCAACGGCAAGGGCCAGCGCGGCTGCCGCGCCCGGCTGCGCCGCCAGCTGACGGCGAAGGCCTTCCGCGATCCGCAGCTCGGCTTCAAGTTCGTCTATCCCACTCCCGAGAGCTGGGCTGACGGCGACCGCCACATCACGTGCGTCGCGACGTTCAAGAAGCCGCGCACCACGAAGCTCGCGCAGCGCTCGCAAGAGCAGTAGCGTCGCCAGCGGATCCGGCGACGTCGCCGGTGCTGCGCGGTCACGCCAGCACCCTCTTCGCGAGCGCGCTAGCGTTGTCTAGCACCGCGCTAGACAACGCTAGACAACGCGCGCGCCTCCGTCCAGCGTCCTGTCGCGCTAGCCGGTGGTCGATGCCGCCTGTGACGTGCATTGCGCCGTGACGTAGAACGGAGTGTCGGCGAGCCTCGGCCCCGTTACGGCCGTGCCGCCGCCGCCGCCCGCCTCGGTGCCCGTGGCGGTGTACGTCGTCACGACGACACGCCCGTTGGGCTCCGGCTGGCCCTGTGCGACGACGAATGCCGGTCCGGAGCGGACCGTCGCCTGGTAGACGCAGATCGCGTTCGCGCGGGTCGGGAAGTCGACTTGGTAGGTGCCGGTGGCAGTCTTCGCCGCCGTGATCTGCTCTGTCGTCTTCGTTTCGACCTGCCCGGTTGCTGCGACCGCCGCAGCATCGGATTCCTGGCCGTCGACGAAGTCGGCGTTCAACCCGTCAGCGACGCCGGTGGCGTTCGTGACAAGCGGCTTCGTGTTCGGTCCGCCTTTGCCCGCCGTGACCAGCCCGGCGACGGCACCCTTCGTCACGAGCTCGAAGGCGAAGCCCTGACTGAGGTTGTTCGCCCGGATGCACGGCTCGTTCTTCGCCCCCGTGCCGCCCGCGCCAGAGCGGCAGCCGTAGATCGCGCCACCGCCGTTGCGCGACTTGTTCGACTGGCGGGTGCCGTATGTCGAGGTGTTCGCGATGATCTCCGTCTCGCGCCGCAGCTCGCGGGACTGGTTTGGGGATGGATTTCGTTCGCCGCCCTCAAGCGGTCGGCCCTCGCCGAAGCCTCCGGCGACGGGGACGGCGGTGGCGACGGCCGCTACTGCGAGGGCACCGATGACAAGTGATCGGTTGCCGAGTGCTTTGAACTTTCGCGGCTTCTGGGTTCGGCTGGGGTGTGGCATGTTCCTACCTTCCGGACTTCGTGGGACGGCTGCCGTGTGGCACTGCGCGCGTCTGGCGCCGGGCGGCGCGACCGTGGGTGAGACGATCGCGGTCACCCGGCGCCGGAGCGCATGCTTCAGAGACCGCTCATCGAGCGATCCTGGGCCTACTTGTCGCCGCCGTCTCCGACGTCGCTGTCCTGGGCCAGGGTCGGGTCACAGCTGTCGTCCTGCGTGACCGGCGTGCTGGATTCGGGGCTGAGAGCACCCAGACCGAGCGCAGCCTTGATCTCCTGGACCGGAACCTGCACGCCGAGGGCGTTGACCGGGATCTGGTCGTTGCAGGCCTGGACCGGCACCTGATTGCCGTCGGCAACGGGGATGTTGTTGTTCCTGGCGGCAACGATCCCCGAGCTGGGCTGCGCGGCGGCGGCGGCGGCACCTGCATTTGCGCCGTCTCCCGTGTCGTTGTCCTGGGCCAGCGTCGCGTCACAGCTCTGATCCTGCTCGACCGGGCTGCTGGTCCCCTGGTTGAGCAGATCGAGTCCCAGCGCAGCGCCGATCTCGTGCACCGGAACCTGCACGCCCAGCGCATTGACCGGGACCTGGTCGTTACAGGCCGAGACCGGGACCTGGTTGTCGCCGGCTACCGGCACGTTGTTGTTGCTGACGTCGACCACTTGTGCACCGGCTACGCCCGCCGTACACGCCACCAAGGCGAGCGCGGCGACGATGCTTGAGAGTCCGGCACGGACGACACTTGACCTGCGGGGTGAGCTGAACACAGAAGTGCCCCCTGTTCATCTTCGGATTTAGGCCGTCTGGCCTCGTGCGATCGGGACGTCCGTGCCCCAGCGCGGCACGCAGCCGCCTTGGCCCCCCTGGGCCTTGGCGCTGCATTGCGGCGTTCGGGCCCTAGTGGCCCTAGCGGTTGGTCATCCGGTTCGCGGGCCGAAACTGGGCAAACGCTCGTGGCGTCCGAAAAAGGCCGCGCCCTACGACAACCTGCGTTGGTCGTCAGTCATCGGGTTCTAGGCCTTGGAAGACGCTTCTTGTGTCTCCAGGGGACCCCTGCCCCACGACAACCTGCTGCCAACTTCCCGCGTCAGTACCCGGCGTTGATCGTCCTAAACTCCGTAGGAGATCGCGTGTCATCCGCCCAAATGCTCGCGACGGAGCTGCTACGGGTTGCGAGGTGCCCGTCCCGGAACGGTCCTACGCGGTCCCGGAGGCTGCAAGAAGTTGCTTGCGCTACGGTCCTCGGGATGTGGCGAAGCGGCCTGCACGCAACGATGGTCGTGGTCCTGGCGTTGACCGCCTGTGGCGACGACGGCGACGCTCCCTCGGCCGTGGCCGACGGCGGCGCTTGCCGCGAGGCACCGAAGATGCTGACGAGCGCGCTGGAGTCCTCTCTCACAGCACGAGGCGGCGGAAAGCTGCAGCGCGTGCGCAGCGTGAAGATCCAACGCGGGCCAGAGGCCCCGTTGACGCTGTTGAAGAAGGGCGCACATGTCGCATCGGGCACATTGGTCGCATCGGGCGGCGATCCTCAGACGGTGTCGTGGGTCGTCAGCGAGAGCATGCTCACGAGCGGCGGCGGCGTGGCGTTCGGCCTCGACGACGTCACCCGCAAAGCCACCGATCTCGGTTCGGCGGCAAGGGAGGGCTCCCCGATCCGCGACTACGCCGATGCGATCAGCGAAAGCGAGGTATATGAGCAGTCGCGCGCCTGCGTGCAGCGTGCCTCGACCTCGCCAGCCGACCCGAACGCGACGCAAGGCGGCGCGTCGCGCGCGAACTTCGTAAAGAGGCTCAATCGGCTATGCCGAAGCGCTACGGCGAAGGTCGAGAAGATCGACGACGCGTCCTTCACCAGCAAGAACCCCGCAGTCGTGGCGAATGCCTTCGACGCGTCAGTCAAGCA
>DASYVZ010000559.1:0-4353 GCA_035936515.1 Solirubrobacteraceae bacterium
CCCTGCATCCGGGCGAACGCGGCCCCGGTCCGGTCGGCGGTCAGCCCGAGCGAGTCGATCCTGGCGCCGCCGGGCCTGACGAGAAGCGCGGCGACCGAGCCCAGCCGCTCGTCGTCGCGCAGCGGCGCCACCAGCTGCGCGAGGAAGTCGGGCCGCGCATCGACATCGTTGTTGAGCAGCACGACGAACTCGCCCGATGATTCCGCGATGCCGCGATTGCAGGCGGAGGCGAAGCCGCGGTTGGCGGGCTGGCGCAGCAATTGCACCTCGGGGAACTCCCGCGCGACGCGCTGCGGCGTGTCGTCGGGCGAGGCGTCGTCGACGACGATCGCATTGTGTGACAGCGTCTGCGAGCGCAGGTGCTCGAGGCAGCTCGCGGTCAGCTCGTAACCGCCGTAAACCGGGATGACGACATCGATCGCGGGCTGGCCCATCGCGCCTGAGCCTGTCACAGGGGCCCGCTAGCGTCTGCGCCCGTGCACGTCGGCCTCAACCTCGTCTTCCTCGTCCCCGGCGAGCAGGGCGGCATGGAGGTCTACGCCCGCGAGCTGCTGCGCGCGCTGCCCGCCGAGCGGCCGGACCTGCGGATCACGGCGTTCGTCAATCGCGAGGCTCGCGCCGCGGGTGGCGAGTGGGAAGAGTTCGCCGACGTCGTCGAGGTGCCGGTGTTCGCCCGCAGCCGGGTGCAGTGGGTACGCGGCGAGCAGCAGCACCTGCCCGGCCTCGCCAGGCGGGCGGGGATCGACGTGCTGCACAGCCTGGCGAGCACGGCGCCCGCGCGCGGGCCGTTCCGGCGCGTCGTGACGATTCACGACCTGCTCTACCGCGTCGTGCCCGAGGCCCACTTCGGCGTCCTCGGGCTGGGGATGCGCGTCCTCATCCCGACCGCGGCGCACCGCTCGCATCGCGTGATCGTCGACTCGCAGTCCACGCGCGCCGACGTGCGCCGGTATCTCCACGTCGCGGAGCGCAAGATCGACGTCGTGCCGCTCGGCGTCGGCACGATGAGCGCCGGCGATCCGGAAGCCGCGAGCGTGCTGCGCGAGCGCCATGCCCTGGGGGGGCGTCAGGTGGCGCTGTCGGTCTCCGCGAAGCGCCCGCACAAGAACCTCGTGCGCCTGCTCGAGGCGCTCGCCGCGATCCCGGCCGAGCGCCGGCCTGTGCTCGTGATCCCCGGCTATCCGACGCCGTACGAGGCGACGCTGCGCGAGCGCGCCGAGCAGCTCGGGGTGATGGGCGACCTGCGGCTGCTCGACTGGGTCTCGGGCCCGGAGCTGGAGGGCCTCTACGCCCTTGCCGACGTCTTCGTCTTCCCCTCGCTCTACGAGGGCTTCGGCCTGCCCGTCCTGGAGGCGATGCGTCGCGGGGTGCCGGTCGCGTGCTCGGATCGCAGCTCGCTGCCCGAGGTCGCCGGCGACGCTGCGCTGCTCTTCGACCCCTCCGACGCGCGTGCGATGACGCACGCGATAGAGCGCGTGCTCGGCGATCCGGGGCAGGCGGCGCGCCTGCGCGAGGCCGGCCGCGCGCAGGCTGCGCGCTTCACCTGGGCGGCGACGGCCCGCGCGACCGCCGAGAGCTATGAGCGGGCGATGCTCCGGGGCAGATCCGCGTAGGCCGCGGCAACGCGGTCCAGCGAACCGGTCAGCGAGAGCCGCTCGCGGTTGCGCTCGAACCACTTCGCCGTCGTCTCGCGCAGCGGCGGCCCCGCGGCGCGTACGCGCAGGATCGCGTCGGCGATGTCCTCGGGTGAGGCCGACGCGGCGACGAAGCCGTTCTCGCCCTCGTCGACGAGCTCGGTCGCCGCGTTGTCCGGGTCGGCGACGACCACGCTCGGCACGCCGCGCGCGGCGGCTTCGACGACGACGAGCCCGTAGCCCTCGCGGCGCGAGGGCAGCACCATGCACAGCGCGCCCGACAGACTCTCCTCGAGCTCGTCGTGATCGACGAAGCCCGGCGCGCTGGCGACGTCGCCGAGGCCGTGCTCGTCGATCAGCGCCAGGACCTCCGAGCGGTCCGGGCCGTCGCCGTACACGACGAGCCGCAGCTCGGGCGCCCGCTCGCGCAGCGCCGCGAAGCCGCGCACGAGCGCCGGCACGCGCTTCTCGGGGATATGGCGGCCGGCGAAGACGACGAGCGGCTCGGCCGGCCGCGGGGGCCCGAGCGCGGGCGGCTCGTCCTGCAGGCCGCTCAGCACCTCGACGTCGCCGTGCACGCCCTCCGCGCGCAGCCGCGCGGCGGTCATGTGCGCGAGCGTGAACGCATGCTGCGGAACGCGCAGGCAGAGCTTCTGCACCGCCCAGCCGGCGCGTCCGCCGGCCGCCCCGAGGTAGTCGCGCCAGTAGTCGCGCGACCAGAACTCGAACCAGTCCACGACGAGCCTGTAGCGGTCCGCCGGCTTGACGAGCGCCGCCGCGAGCAGCGAGAAGAAGGGAAAGGAGGCGGTGTGGACGACGTCGTAGCGGCGGCCGTGGCGCAGCAGGTGCCACAGCACGCCTGCACCGAAGACGAGCGGCGGCGCGATCCTGCGCCGGCCGTCCGCGTAGAGGGCCATCCGCGGCCCGGCGACCTTCACCTCGATGCCGGGCAGCGCGGGGCGGATGCGCCGATCCCACTGGCGCAGCGTCAGGTACGTCACCTCGTGGTCGTCGGCGACGAGCCGCTCGGCGAGGTTGCGATACCAGCGCTCGCCACCGCCGATCGTGTACGGAAAGAGGCAGTCGTAGACGATCAGGATCCGCACGCGCCCTTCAGCGTTTCAGAAAGGACGATCATCTAGTCTGCACCGCGCAACCTTTGCCGGTTGACGCGTTTTGATCATCCGTGGCGTGTCACGTCCGGCACGTCGCGCAGAGTCGCCCATGGCCTCGACCCACAGCACACCAGCCGGGATGCCCGAGACCGCTTCGCCGGCGTTGCCGGTCGAGGTCTCGGTCGTGATCCCGTGCCTCAACGAGTCCGAGAACATCGCCGAGTGCGTCCGGCGCTCGCAGCAGGCGCTCGACGAGGCCGGCATCGTCGGCGAGGTCGTCGTCGCCGACAACGACTCCGAGGACGGCAGCGCCGAGCTCGCCGCCGCCGCCGGCGCGCGCGTCGTTCACGAGCCGCGCCGCGGCTACGGCTCGGCGTATCTCGCGGGCTTCGGCGCCGCTCGCGGCGAGTACGTCGTGATGCTCGACGCCGACATGACGTACCCGTTCGACAAGATCCCGCAGTTCATCGAGGAGCTGCGCGATGGCGCCCAGCTCGTCATGGGCGACCGGATGGACAACATCCAGCCCGGCGCGATGCACTGGATGCACCGCTATATCGGCAATCCGCTGCTGAGCGGCACGCTGAACCTCTTCTTCCGGACCGGCATCCGCGACGCGCACTGCGGCATGCGCGGCTTCCGCCGCGACATCCTGCCGACGCTCGACCTGCGCACCACCGGAATGGAGTTCGCCTCCGAGATGGTCATCCGGGCGTCGAAGGAGAAGCTCGACATCCGAGAGTTCCCGATCTCCTATGCCCCCCGCGGCGGCGAGTCGAAGCTCTCGCGCTTCCGCGACGGCTGGCGGCACCTGCGCTTCCTGCTCGTCCACAGCCCGACGCACCTGTTCATCGTGCCCGGCGTCGCCCTGCTCGCGGTCGGGCTGCTCATCACGGTCATCTCGCTGAGCCAGATCCCGATCTTCGGGCGCGAGTGGAACCTGCACTCGCTGATCGCCGGCGTGCTGCTGTGCATCGTCGGCACGCAGATCGTCGCGCTCGGCCTCTGCGCGCACGCCTACGGGACGTACTTCATGAACGAGAAGGATCCGTGGTTCGACCGCATGCGCGCGCGCTACCGGCTCGAGCACGGCCTCATGCTCGGCGGCGCGATCCTGCTCGCCGGGATCGTCGCGGCGGCCGCCATCGTCGCGATCTGGATCGACCGCGGTCTCGGCGCGCTGTCGGAGGAGCGGCTGGCGGTCACGGCCGCCGCGCTGATCATCATCGGCCTGCAGATCTTCTTCTCGTCGTTTCTGCTGTCGATCCTGGGCCTGCGCCGCCGCGATCCGGGCGGCCCTGTCTAGGGCTCGCGGCGGTCGGCGCGCTCGGCGAGCGCCAGCGCAAGGACGATCGCCAGCGGCACTCCGACGAGCACGAGCAGCGCCAGTAGCCCGAGCAGCGGCGCCACCGCCGGGAACGGACGAAAGGCGGAGACGCGGTCGAGGATCTCCCCGGCGCGCGCGAGGACCGACGCCTCAGGTCGCTGCACGAACGTCAGCCACGGCTGGGTGACGATCTCCCTGCCGTCGAGGCGCACCTCGACCCGCGCCCGCTCGCGCGGAACCTTCGTCCCGGCGAGCCCGATCGTGCGCCGGCCCGCGT
>DASYVZ010000560.1:0-9020 GCA_035936515.1 Solirubrobacteraceae bacterium
GGCCGCGGTCGGCGACGCCGGCGGTCTCGGCGGTGCGATCTGCGTCGGCGCCGACGGCGCGATCGCGATGCCGGTCAGCAGCGAGGTCATGGCGCGCGCCTGGCGGCGCGCCGGCGAGGACACGCACGTCGAGCTCGGCGGCGCCTGAACGCGCGCGCAACCGAGGTTTATCCGCGATCTTCGCGCGCGGCAGGCGGTAGTGCGCCGGCGCGCGTGGATACTGAGCGGGCGACAGCCACAGGAGGACTGAAAGCCCCGCCCCCGGCTCGTCAGCCGGGAGCCTTGCGGGCGACGATCGCGACGTATGTGATCGGCTCGCCGGCCATCGTCAGGCGATGGCGAAACCGTTCGCGTACGAGGATCCTGCCCCCGTGCTCGCGTTCCTCGAAGCCGGCGAGATAGTCGCCGAAGTCGCTGCCGCCCGGCTCGGCGAGATCCTCGTGCAGGCTCACCGAGAACCACGCGCCGGGCGGGAAGGCAGTCCAGAGGCGGTGGAAGCTGGCGGCGGAGATGTGCCCGAGCCCGAGCGCTCCGGCCGCCACGAGCGCGTTGAGTGCGTGCTTGCGGATGAGGTCGCCGACCTGCGGCAGATCGTCGGTGTCGCCGACGAGGTACTCCGCGTAGAGCCCCGGCCGGTCGCGTAGCGCCGCGTCGCGCGCCTCCCGGATGCCGTCCGACGCGACGATCGTGCCGACCCCGCGCGCCCGCAGCTCCTCGCCGGAGACGCCGTTTCCGGCCCCGAGGTCGAAGACCGCAAGCTCACCCGGATCGATGCCCGCGGCGGCGGCACACGCGATGAGCCGTTCGGCGAGCACCGTCGCCGAAGCACTCAGCAGCCGGCGCTGGACGACCTCCTCGTACAGCCCCGGGATCGCGTAGACGCGCCCATACTCGTGCAGGCGGAAGCTTTCGGCGGTGCCGTCGGCGTGCCGCACCACGAGCGACTCCTCTGTCTGGTCGCGTCCGGGCTGCAGCTCGACCTCGTAGTCCATGACGCTCCTCGATAGTCCTGCCGGTATGGGGCATACGCCCGTGGGTACAGCGGCCGCCCATGCGTACGTACGACCTCATCGCGGACTTGCCCGTCCGCATCGACGATTACGCGCTGGAGGGTCTCGAGCAGCACGTATCGAGCGACTTTACGCGCACGACGACAGTCATCCACCTGCGCGGCAACGGCGAGGAGGGTCACGGCGAGGACGTGGCCTGGGACTCCGTCGACCAGGAGCGGGCGCTGCAGGTCGGTGCGACGCTGCCGCTCGCCGGCGACTGGACGCTGCGCTCGTTCTCCGACCATCTCGCGGCGCTCGATCTCTATCCGCATGCGCCGCGGGAGGAGGTCGCGCGGCTGTATCGCAAGTGGGCCTACGAGTCGGCCGCGCTCGACCTCGCCCTGCGCCAGGAGGGCGTCGCGCTGCACACGATGCTGCAGCGCGAGCCACAGCCGCTGACGTTCGTCGCCTCCGTGCGCCTCGGAGAGCCGCCGTCGCTGGAGCCGCTCACGCGCCGGCTCGAGCAGTATCCGACGCTTCGCTTCAAGCTCGACCCGACCTCGGAATGGGACGAGGAGCTCGTCGCGGAGATCGCGGCCTCGGGAGCTGTGGCGCTGCTCGACTTCAAGGGTCACTACGAGGGTTCGACGGTCGAGCAGCCGCCGGATCCCGAGCTCTACCGCCGCATCGTCGCAGCCTTCGACGGCATCTGGTACGAAGACCCGAAGCTGACGCCGGAGATCGACGAGTTGCTGGCGCCACACCGCAGCAGCATCACGTGGGACGCCGACTTCCATTCGGTCGCCGACCTCGAGGCACTGCCGTTTCCTCCGCGGATGGTGAACTTCAAGCCGTCGCGGATCGGCAGCCTCGACCGGCTGTTCGACGCCTATGACTACACAGCCGCGAACGGCATCGGCGGGTACGGCGGCGGGATGTTCGAGCTCGGTCCGGGGCGCGGGCAGGTCCAGTACCTCGCGTCGCTGTTTCACCCGGCCGGACCCAACGACACGTCGCCGGCGGAATTTCACGAGCCCGAGCCGCCGCCGGGGCTGCCGGAGAGCCCGCTGGAACCGACGCCGCCGTCCTCGGGCTTTCGCTGGGGCTGACCGCAGCCCGGGGCGCGGTCCTCCGGCGAACGCCGATCCCGCGCTAGCCGCTTTCCGAGCGGCCGGTTTCGCAGTGCGGATCCTGGGCGCGGTCGGTGAGGCCGTCGTTGTCGTTGTCCTCGCCGTCGGTGCACTGGTTGGGGCGAGCAGCCGGCGGCGATGGCGGCGACGCCCGGATCCCCGACTCGCTGCCACCTTCCTCGCAATCGGGATCCTGCTGGGTGTCGGTGAGCCCGTCGTCGTCGTTGTCGATGTTGTCGAAGCAATCCGGCCCCGGCTCGCCCGGCGCGGCGGGGGCGTCGGGATCGGCGGGCGGGCACGTCGGGTCCTGCTCCTCTGCGGGAACGCCCTCCTCGCACAGGGGCTCTTCCACGGGCTCCTCGGCGAACGTCGCGCTGAGGCTGCGCGGTCGGTCCATGACGAACGCACAGCGTTCCTCACCCGAGCAGGCGTCGCCCCAGCCTTCGAACGTCGACCCGGAGGAGGGCTCGGCGGTCGCCGTGACGCGTGCCCCCCTCGTGAACTTGTACTCGCAGGAGCGGTTGCACGATACGTCGCTCGGCGCGATCTGGACCCGGCCGCTGCCACTGCCGTCGACGGAGACCGTCAGCAGGACGCGCGCGTCGGCCGTCGTCATGAGAGAACCCGCACGGCGCTCGGGCACCGGCTCGCTCGCGTCGCTGCCGCCGAGGCTCGAAAACGCGGCGATCAGGCCGACCGCGATGAGCAGCGCGGCGCCGAGAGCAGCCACCAGTACGGTCGGCGGACCGCCAGGCAGGTCGTCGCTTTCGCCATCGTCCGTGATCACAGCGCCCGGCGGACGATACAGCGCGGGGCACGGGCGGCGAGACGGCAGCGCTCAGCCCGCGGCCCCCGCGTCATCCGGTTGCGTTCGCCGCAGGCTGGCAGCGCGGGCAGCGCATCCCGACGACCTTCCCGTCGTCGCCCTTGATGACGCGCCAGTCGGCGAACTCGGGCCGGTTGGACGGGGGCAGCGGTCGCCCGCAGCGATCGCACGTCGAGAGGTCTGCGGCCATGTCGTCTCGTTCTCCCCGCAGGCCTCAGCTCAAACGCGGCGCTCGAGCTTGCGCAGGCGCTGGTCGAGATCCATCACGACCCGCTCCAGGCTGCGCTCGCGATCGGAGGGGTCGGCGCTGCCACACCCGCATGCGGCGCCCGATTCGGTCTCGCATCCGCACCCGCTGTAGGTGGTGTCGGCGTCGTTCTCAGCCGTCGTCGTCGTGCACTGGCATGGCATGAGGTCACCTCTGTGATCGGTGGATGTCGGGTTCATGGTTCGGGAACGTCGTCGAGGCACCCGCAGAACGCGCCGGAGCTGCAACAAGCGCGCTCGGAGAGGCGCTTGCCCGCGCGGTACTCGATGAGGCGGTCGCGGAAGGCCGCCAGCTCCGCGATCTTCGCGTCGATCTCGTGCACCTTGCGCTCGAGCAACCGCTCGAGTTCCGGCACCGTCGCGCCGCATCCGGCCTCGGCCGCGGCCAGCAGCCCGCGGATCTCGTCGAGCGAGAACCCGAGCCGCTTCGCGCGACGGATGAACAGCAGCCGGCCCTCGTCCTCGTCGCTGTAGAGCCGGTAGCCGGCACCGCTGCGCTCGTCCGCTCGGACAAGGCCGATGCGGTCGTAGTAGCGAACGGTGCGGCTCGGCAGCCCGACGCGGTCGGCCACCTGCTTGACGGTGATGCCCATGCGTCCCAGCATAAACCTGACACCGCCGTGTCAGGTCAAGTCATCATTCTCGGCCCGCAGCGGCACGCGGCCGCGCGGGCGCGTTCAGCTCACGGCTCAGACTTCCCGTCGGGCCGGACGAACTTGAAGCGGTTCTCGGGCATCGCGTGCTTCTTCAGGCCATAGCCGCGGTACCCCGCGCTGCCGGGGTACCTCTCGTCGGTGATGGGAAAGGACCGGTCGCCGGTCGGCTGTGACTTGGGCGCGCTGCTCTTCTTGCTGAACAATCCCGTGGCGTTACCGGTTAGATAGTGACGCGTGCAACGTATCGTCAATCGCCCCTGCTCGCTGTCGATCCGGGCGTATCCCCTGCTGTCTCTCCAGCCGGCCTCGCCGAGCCCGCCGTCCAGCGGCCGCGCCGGCGCGCCGCGTAACCTCGTCGCCGTGAACGTCGTCGACGAGCTGCTCGTCAACAACACGGCCTTCGCCGCATCGCTGCCCGTACAGCACCTCGACGTGCGCCCGCGGCGGCGGCTGGCGATCGTGACGTGCATGGACTCCCGACTCGACGTCTTCGCGGCGCTCGGCCTGCGCCACGACGAGGCGCACATCCTGCGCAACGCGGGCGGCGTCATCACCGACGACGTGATCCGTTCGCTGGCGGTCTCCCAGCGGCGGTTGGGCACGCGTGAGGTGATGCTCATCCACCACACCGACTGCGGGATGCAGTCGCTCACCGACGACGGCTTTCGCGCCGAGCTGCAGGAGGCCAGCGGCCTCGCACCGGCGTTCGCGATCGAGTCCTTCAGCGACCTCGACGCCGACGTGCGCCAGTCGCTGCTGCGCGTGCGGCGGTCGCCGTTTCTGCTGCACCGCGACCGCGTGCGCGGGTTCGTCTACGACGTCGACACGCACGTCCTGCGCGAGGTTCACATCGAGGAGCCGGACCGCCCGTAGGCGCGTCGATTTTCGTACTAGCCTCAGGGATACTGCCCGGAGTCTGCAGACGATGAAAGGACCCGCATGAGCGACCCCAGCAATCGGCCGCCCGCCGAGGGTGCCGACCGCCGCACCCTGACCAATCGCCAGGGCCATCCGGTCTCGGACAACCAGAATCAGCGCACGATCGGCCCGCGCGGCCCGGCGACGCTCGAGAACTACCAGTTCCTCGAGAAGATGAGCCACTTCGACCGCGAGCGGATTCCCGAGCGCGTGGTCCACGCCCGCGGAACGACGGCGTTCGGCTTCTTCGAGGCCTACGGGACCTGCGGCGACGAGCCGATCTCGAAGTACACCCGCGCCAAGCTGTTCCAGGAGAAGGGCAAGCGCACGGACGTCGCGCTGCGCTTCTCGACGGTTGCCGGCGGCCGTGACTCCTCCGAGGTCGTGCGCGACCCGCGCGGCTTCGCGATGAAGTTCTACACCGAAGACGGCAATTGGGACCTCGTCGGCAACAACCTCGGAGTCTTCTTCATCCGCGACGCGATCAAGTTCCCGGACTTCATCCACTCCCAGAAGCCCGACCCGGTGACGTTCGAGCAGTCGGTTGCCAACCGAGCGTTTGACTTCTTCAGCCAGACGCCGGAGTCGATGCACATGGTCATGCTCGTCTTCAGCCCGCGCGGCATTCCCGCGAGCTACCGCCACATGCAGGGCTTCGGCGTCAACGCGTACCGCTGGGTCAACGAGGCCGGTGAGAGCGTGCTCGTCAAGTACCACTGGCTGCCCAAGCAGGGCGTGAAGTCCTACACCGCGGCCGATGCGGCGAAGGTGCAGGCCGAGACGTTCGGCTCGCATACGAAGGACCTCTACGACGCGATCGCCGCCGGCGAGTTCCCGGAGTGGGAGCTCAACGTCCAGATCATGAGCGACGACGAGCACCCCGAGCTGAACTTCGACCCGCTCGACGACACGAAGGTCTGGCCCGAGGAGGTCTTCCCGCTGCGACCGGTCGGGCGGATGGTGCTCAACCGCAACGCCGACAACTTCTTCACCGACAACGAGCAGATCGCGTTCGGCACCGGCGTGCTCGTCGACGGCCTGGAGTTCTCCGACGACAAGATGCTCGTCGGCCGGACGTTCTCCTACAGCGACACGCAGCGCTACCGCGTCGGCCCGAACTACCTGCAGCTGCCGGTCAACCAGGCCAAGCACGCCGACGTGCGCACGAACCAGCGCGACGGAGCGATGGCCTACCACCAGGATCAGGCCGGCGAGAACCCGTCCGTGAACTACGAGCCGTCGATCCTCGGCGGCCTCTCCGAGGCCGAGGACCCGCCTGGCCCGAAGGAGGTCGGGCCCGAGCTGCACGGCCGGCTGACCCGCGAGCGCATCCCGCGCACGAACGACTACATGCAGGCCGGCGAGCGCTACCAGCTCTCCGAGCAGTGGGAGAAGGACGACCTCGTCGCCAACCTCGTCGACGCGCTGACCCAGTGCGACCGGCGCATCCAAGAGCGGATGCTCTGGCACCTGTACATGTGCGAGGACGAGCTCGGCGCGCGCGTCGGCGAGGGCATCGGCATCGGCCTCGACGAGGTCAAGGACATGGCGCCGCTCGCGACGCAGACGCTCTCGGACGAGGAGGAGCAGCGGCGCCGCAACCTCGGCAACAACGGACCGCGGGACGTAGCCGGTCACGAGATGACGCACTGCGTGCCTAACGAGCGCGTCGCGGTGGCCGACGACATCGCGATGCGCTGACGCCACCCTGCTGCGGCGAGGGTGTTCGCGATGTCGTCGCCGATGCGAACGACTGCGCGAACACCGCTCGTCCGCGGGATCGCCTAGCCGGGCGCTTCAGGCTGCCTGCCGCCGCCGCCGCCGGCAGCCGGATTGTGCTCGAGCCAGGTTCGCGCCGCGGCGGAGGCCTCCTGTGCGATCGCGGCCCACGACGCATCGGGATCGGGCCTGCCGATCACGCCGAGCATCGCCAGCGTGCGCACCACGGACTCCAGCGGGCTGCGCGCGTACGACCACGGCTCGGGCAGCGGATCGCCGACCTTCGCCTGGGCGACCCACTCGACGAGCATGCGATCGCGCGGAGTTACCGGCGGTACATGATCGACCCGCACCGATTCGCCCGCCTGTCCGCGCCCCTGATCCACGCTGCAAGCATTCCACAGACCGCCCCACAACCCGAGGAGGCCGCATGACCATCTCCACGTCCCTCGTCACCGGCGTCGACTTCGTGTGTCTGCCGACCCAGGATCTCGACGCGGCGCGCGAGTTCTACGGAACGGTGCTCGGCTTGGAGGCCGGCGGCGTGTGGCAGCGCGGTGACGCCCCGGCGCGTGGCGCCGAGTTCCAGGCCGGCAATCTCACGCTGAGCGTCGTCGACCCGAGCGCGATCGGCATCGAGTTTCAGGCCACCAAGGTGCCGGTCGCCTTGCACGTCGAGGACATCGAAGCCGCGCGTGCCGAGCTCGAAACCCGAGGGGTGTCGTTCTTCGGCGACACGATGGACACAGGCGTCTGTTTCATGGCGCCGTTCAGCGATCCCGACGGCAACGCGCTCATGTTGCACCACCGCTACGCACCGCGTACCTGAGCGCGCCCCACCTACGCGGGATCGGGCTGTTTCTCCTGCGCCTGCACGATCCGACGGTGCCGTCGGCGCTGCTCCCCGTCGCGCCGCTCCTGTGAACCGCGGGCGCGTCAGTCGCCAAGATGAGGGTCATGGCCGCTTCGCGCAACCTCCTCAACCTCAAGTCCGTCGGCAAGGGCTACGGCAGCCGCTCGGTCCTGCACGACATCACCCTGGGGGTCTCGGCCGGCGAGCGGATCGGGATCGTCGGGCGCAACGGCGACGGCAAGTCGACGCTGCTGCGCCTCATCGCGGGGGTGGAGCCGCCGGACGAGGGCGCGATCACGCGGTCGCGCGATCTCGAGCTCGCGCTGCTCGGGCAGGGTGACGAGCTCGACGACGCGCGCACGATCCGCGACGAGCTCGTCGGCCGGCGCGCCGACCACGAGTGGGCCGCTGACGCTCGCTTCCGCAAGGTGCTCGACGGGCTGCTCGGGGGCGTCGGCCTGACGCGCTTCCCCGAAGGGATGGCCACGCCGATCGGCGCGCTCTCCGGCGGCGAGCGGCGCCGCATCGCGATCGCGCAGCTGCTGCTCGGCGGTCCCGAGCTGCTGCTGCTCGACGAGCCGACGAACCATCTCGACGTCGAGGCGGTCGACTGGCTCGCGCGCCACTTCGCCGCGCGGCGCGGGTCGATGCTCGTCGTCACCCACGATCGCTGGTTCCTCGACGCCGTCTGCACCGCGACATGGGAGGTGTCCGACGAAACGGTGCACCAGTACGAGGGCGGCTACGCGGCGTACGTCCTCGCGCGGGCCGAGCGCGACCGCCAGGCGTCCGCGCGCGACGACCGCCGCCGCCAGCTGCTGCGCAAGGAGCTCGCCTGGCTGCGCCGGGGCGCGCCCGCCCGCACGACGAAGCCGAAGTTCCGCATCGACGCCGCGAACGCCCTGATCGCGGACGAGCCCGACGTGCGCGACCGCGCTGAGCTGCTGCGCTTCGCGACGACGCGCCTGGGCGGCAAGGTGCTCGACGCCGTGAACGTCTCGCTGGCGTTCGGCGACAAGCCGCTGCTGCGCCACGTCACCTGGCGTCTGGGCCCCGGCGACCGCGTCGCGCTCGTCGGCGTCAACGGCTCGGGCAAGACGACGCTGCTCAAACTGCTCAGCGGCGAGCTCGACCCGACGAGCGGCAGCGTCGAGCGCGGCGCCACGGTGCGCCTCGCCCATCTGTCGCAGGACAGCGCCGAGATCCCGGGCCACCTGCGGGTGCTCGAGTCGCTCGAGCAGGTGCGCGCTCGGGCCACGCTGAGCGACGGCCAGGAGCTGACGGCGGGGATGCTCTGCGACCGCTTCGGGTTTCGCGGCGCGAAGACGCGCACGCTCGTCCGCGACCTCTCGGGCGGCGAGCGGCGGCGGCTACAGCTCATGCGCCTGCTGATGAACGAGCCCAACGTCCTGCTGCTCGACGAGCCGACGAACGACCTCGACATCGACACTCTCGCGGCGCTCGAGGACCTGCTCGACCGCTGGCCCGGGACGCTCGTGGTCGTCAGCCACGACCGCTACTTCGTCGAGCGCGTCTGCGACGACGTGCACGCGCTCACCGGCGACGGCGGGCTGCGCCACCTGCCGGGCGGGATCGAGCAGTACCTTCGCTCGCGCCGCGAAGCGGGCACGCCCGGGGTCGCGGTCGCGGAACCGGGAC
>DASYVZ010000561.1:0-3718 GCA_035936515.1 Solirubrobacteraceae bacterium
GCTAGCTGTGCAGCTTTGAAGGTCCGCTGAGCGCGTGGAGCACCCTCAGGTGCGTTCGCTGCTCGCGGTCTCGCAAAATTCCGGTGGCTATTGCGTAGGGGAAACACCTCTTCCCATTCCGAACAGAGAAGTTAAGCCCTACAGCGCCGATGGTACTTGGCCTTCACGGGCCTGGGAGAGTAGGTCGCCGCCGGTTCTCTTTGCGAAAGCCGCTCCCCGTGGGCGGCTTTCGGTCGTTAAGGGACCGCGAACGGGCCGGGACGGTGGGGCGGGTGCCCCTGCTGCTCCGGGGGCGATCGAGACGCCCGCTGCCAGCCCGCTTCCGGAGGCGACGTCGGAGTTGGTGTGGCCGCGAAACGTCTGGTGATTGCGCCGGATCCCGTCTGAACCGGTCCCCCCGCGCACCGAACGCGCCGCCGGGATGCGTCAGCGGTGCAGAAACCCGCCAGGCACCGAAGCGCGGCGATCGTTCGACGGGCGGGCCTTGCCGGCGCGGATTTCGGACGGCGTCGGGGTGGCGCACCGTTGTGGTGGGGGTGCCGGACGGCCGCTGCGGGCGGCGGTCGAACGGGCGGTGCCGCAGCGTTCCACGACCGTGCCGGGACGCGGTGCGCGGACCGCGCCTGGACCGCGGCGGCGATCGCCGGCGCAGCCCGCGGCGAGACCGTCCCTCTGCGCGACGGCGGCGGTCGGAAGGCGAGCCCGGGGCGGGTCCTCGAGGAAGGCGAGAGCCTTGATGTGTGCGAGCGCGCGCCAGAGCCGCGCCGGAAGGTGGGAGAACACGGAAGCGAACATGTGTTCTACAGTAGGAAGAGGTGCGGACGGAACAGGTATACGCACCTCGAAAGGCCATGTATGCAGGCGAAAGGGCGTGCGACGCGTGCAAGGGATCTTGCATCCACCCCGGCAACGCGCCGGCGTGGCAACAGCGGAGCGTCGGCCGCGCCTCAGGCGAGCCCGCGGCCGCGCAACTGCAGCTCTTCGGCGCGCGCCTCGAGCGCGGCGATGACGAAGGCCACGTGCTCGTCGAAGTCCGCCCCCAGGTGCTCGGCCCCGCCACGCACGTCGTCTCGGTTGACGGCCGCTGCGAACGAGGGCTGCTTGAGCTTCTTCTTGACCGACTTCGCCGTCAGGCCGTAAATCCCCTCTGGCCGCACCCACGCGCATGCCACGAGGAAGCCGCACAGCTCGTCGACGGCCAGCAGGGTGCGGTCGAGCTCGGTCTCAGGCGGCACGCCGAGGAAGTCGGCGTGCGCGGCAATCGCGTGGATCATCTCCGGTGGCGCGTCGCGCGCCTCGAGCTCGGCGATGATCGTGCGCGGATGGCCGCGCTCGGTGTCGTCCATGTCCGGGAAGCGCTCGTAGTCGGCGTCGTGCAGCAGCCCGGTGACGCCCCAGAGCTCGGCGTCGTGGCCGCCGCGCTGCGCAAAAGCGGTCATTGCGGCCTCGACGGCGAGGCAGTGGCGGCGCAGAGATTCGGACTGCACCCACTCCGCGAGCAGGGACCACGCCTCCTCGCGCGAAATCCTGGCTGTCATGGCTGTTACCCTAGCCCAGCCCTACGGCTCTGCTCCCGTCGCCGGAAGGCACGCGCTCATGGAGAAGTTCGTCATCGACGGAGGCACCGCGCTCTCGGGCACGATCACGCCCTCCGGGAACAAGAACGCTGCTCTGCCCATCCTTGCCGCCTCGGTTCTGACCGAGGATGAGGTCGTGGTCCGAAACGTCCCGAAGATCAAGGACGTCGCCGCGATGCTCTCGCTCCTGGAGGCTCTCGGCGTACGCATCACGTGGCTCTCGGACCACGACGTCGCGCTCTGCGCCGCCGACCTGACGGCCGAGGAGGCGATCATCGACCGCGAGCTCTCCGAGCGCATCCGCGCCTCGTTCCTGCTCGCCGGGCCGCTGCTTGCCCGCTTCGGTCGCGTGCGGATGCCGCCACCCGGCGGCGACGTCATCGGCCGCCGCCGCCTGGATCCGCACCTCGACGCGTTCGCGGCGCTCGGCGCCACCTACGAGCACGGCCGCGACATCGACCTGCGGGCCCCGCGCGGGCTGCGCGCGGGGGACGTGTTCATGGACGAGCCGTCGGTGATGGCCACCGAGAACGCGCTGCTGGCGGCCGCGCGCACCGCCGGCTCATCGGTGGTCGGCAACGCCGCCTGCGAGCCGCACGTGCAGGACCTCGCGCGGATGCTCGTGAAGATGGGTGCCGACATCCAGGGCATCGGCTCCAACGTGCTGACGGTCACCGGCAGCGCCGCGCTGCACGGCTGCGACCACACGATCGGTCCCGATCACATCGAGATCGGGTCGTTCATGGCGCTCGCCGGCGTCACCGGCGGCGAGCTGCGCATCCGCGACACGATCCCCGGCGACCTGCGCATGATCCGCCTCGTCTTCGACCGCCTCGGCCTGCGCTCGCAGCTCGACGGCAACGACGTGCTCGTCCGCGGCGACCAGGACCTCGTCATCTCGCGCGACCTCGGCGAGCACAAGATCACCGTGCAGGACGGGCCATGGCCGGCGTTTCCGGCCGACCTGACGTCGATCGCGGTCGCGCTCGCGACGCAGTGCTCCGGCTCGGCGCTCGTCCACGAGTGGATGTTCGAGAACCGGATGATCTTCACCGACAAGCTCGTGCTGATGGGCGCCGACATCACCCTGTGCGACCCGCATCGCGTGATTATCACGGGACCGTCGCGCCTGCGCGGCGCGCGCGTGGAGTCACCCGACATCCGCGCCGGGATGGCGATGCTGATCGCCGCGCTCTGCGCCGACGGGCGCTCGGAGATCGGCAACATCCGCCAGATCGACCGCGGCTATGAGCGCATCGACGAGCGCCTGCGCGAACTCGGCGCGCGCATCGAGCGCGTGGCCGTCGAGCCCGTCGTGATCTAGCCCGGCCGTCGCCGCGGGGAGCGGTCCGGCGACCGGGTGTGACGTCGCCGGAGGTCGCCGGTTCCCGGCGACCGAAGGCGAAATACCCTATCGCCATGGCCGCCTTGATCCACCCCCTGCCCTCCGGGACACGCGACGTCCTGCCCGACGAGATGCGCGAGCTGCGCACGGTCACCGCCGCTGTGCTGGACGTGTTCACGCGGGAGGGCTACGGGGAGGTCTCGACGCCCGCGCTGGAGCACCAGGAGGTCCTGCAGAGGGGCGGTGGCGCGGCGCCGGCCTACCGCGTCATGGACGACCACGGGCAGGTGCTCGCGCTGCGCCCCGACATGACCGTCCCCATCGCGCGCCTCGCCGCGACGCGCTACGCGAACGAGGAGCCCCCGCTGCGCTTCTGCTACGTGGCCGACGTGTACCGGGGGGTGCGCCCGCACCGTGGCCAGATGCGGGAGTTCCTCCAGGCCGGTGTGGAGCTGGTCGGCGCCCCGTCGCCCGAGGGCACCGCCGAGGTGCTGCGCGTGCTGTGCGCTGCCCTGGACGCCGCCGGCCTTGCCGGCTATCGCGTGGGGATCGGCGACGCCGCGCTCTACCCGACCCTCCTGGAGACTTTCTCAGTGCCCGCGCAGGCACGCGAGACGCTGCTGCGTGACCTGCTCGACCGCGACTTCGTCGGCCTGGAGCGCGAGTTGGGGCACCTGGAGCTGCCCGCCGGCGCTCGCGCGACGCTGGCCACCGTGCCGTCGCTGCGAGGGGGCGTCGAGGTGCTCGACGGCCGGCTGGCCACCGAGGGGCTGCGCCGGGTCCACGACCTGCTCGC
>DASYVZ010000562.1:0-6459 GCA_035936515.1 Solirubrobacteraceae bacterium
CAAACCTACAACTACGACCGCGACCACCACGGACGACACACCGCCGGACGCTGCCCCGCCGACCTCGTCTACGGTGCCCGCAAGATGGAGCCCCGATGAGCCGCACCTGTCGGCACCACTCGGAGTCTGTTCAACCTAGGCCGTCGCCGTCGCCGTCGCCTTGGGCCAGGGCACGAACGCGTTGTCGAGCGCACGCAGCTGCGGGCGCAGGCCGGGCAGGTGACGCAGGAGGACGTCCGTCATCTCGTTGTCGTCGATCCACTTCATGCCCGCCTTCGTGTACACGGCCGGCGTGAAGTCCTCGGTGAAGAAGCGGTCGGAGTTCAGCCGCCGCGACGCCATGAGGATGAACACGCGAAACGCCGTGTCGCTGAACGCGAAGCCCGTCGGATTGGTTTCGGCGTACATGCCGACCATCGTGTCGACGCGTTCGACGTCTCCGTACACCTCACGCAGCTGCGCGGCCCACTGCGGGTTGTCGGTCAGGTCCTCGAAGGTCTTCGGCGCCGGCATGTGGAGCATCCGGCGAAACTCGCAGTAGCGCGGGACGCCGAGCTCGCGGATGCGCATGATGTCCACCGACGCCATGTCCTGCATGACGCCGTCGGGCCGCTCGAACTCCTGCAGGAAGCGCGGGAAGTTGTGCAGCTGGATCGCGCCGGGGTGCGACGTGCCGAAGGAGTAGAAGAGGTCCTGCAGACCGATCTCCTCCGCGACCCCGACCGCGGCAGGCCCCGCGATCTCCCGGAACGTCATGTCGCGCACGAGGCTGTCGTCGGTCGAGGAGCGAAAGCTCCAGTCGTCGGCGAGCAGCGGGTGCATCCGGTAGACGGCCGTGAACTCCTCCGTCAGCGAGTACGGCACGCCGTAGTGCGCGGTCGGCGAGCCCGGAATGCCGGAGATCGCCTCGTCCGCGGAGATCCGTCCGAGCAGCTTGTGGATGCGCTCCTCGGCGAGGCCGAACCAGTTGACGCGCATGCCGATCTTCATCGTCGGGTGGGCGATGACGGCGGGCGTCCACTCCATGGTGTGGATCTTCGCCTGCAGGGCACCGCAGATCAGGCGGGCACGCTGGAAGAGCTCCTCGTCGTCGTAGTGCGGGTACTCCGCCTTGAGGCGGTCGCAGATCGCGTTGTGCTCCATCTGGAAAATCGTCCCCAGCATGAGCATGCCCATCCAGAAGCCCGGCTCCTGCGTCGGGTCGAAGTCCTTGTTCGGATAGGCGCTGTGCGGCGGGCGCTTCTCGGATCCGACGTAGAGCTTGCCGTCCTTGCCCGTGCGGGCGCGCTGTTGGTGCTCGAGCGAGGTGCCGTAGAGCTGCGAGGAGTCCCACCAAGCCGTCTCGGTGTTGAGGAACGTCGGCGGGTAGTCGTCGGAGCCGGGGGCACGGGTCGGGTCGGGGATGACGCGGGGGATCTCCATCGGCTTCTGCTCCCACGGGTCGTCGGGCTCGACGGGCACCTTCCACGGCTGGCTCTTGTCGCCCTTGCCGTGCGAGAACCAGTCGTGGACCATGAACTGCAGCCAGGCGCCGGCCAGGTTGTTCACCGAGCTCGCCGGCGTGAACTCCTCGCGCGTGAGCAGCTTGCGCGACACCAGGCGCGGGCTGGGCTCCATGATCGCGGGCTGCGGCTCGGGCCAGGTGCGGTCCAGCGGGACGTTGCGGCCGAAGCGATGGCCGGCCCGGCCCATCGCGGGGTCCGACAGGTCGTTGTAGCTGCCGTCGACGCTGCGTTGGGTCGCGTACTTCGGCTCCGGCGGGGGCAGCGGCGGCTCGTCGACGGTCGGCGCGTTGCGCGTGTCGTAGAGGTTCTCGCGGCGCAGGACGTTGCGAATCCCGGTGAGTACGGCAAGGCCCAGCGGGATCGGCAGCTTGTCCCACCCGCGCCGCTGGTCGACGGTTTGAGTAACACGATGAAAGACCCGCCAGAACCCGCTGTTGCGGTACTCGGACTTCGTCGGGGGCTGCTCGGACCCGCCACGCCCGAGCAGCTTGTCGCTGACGACGATCAGGGCGGCGAGGGCGACGATCTGTGCGATCCGCATCCGGCTCATGTGCATCTTCCCCTTCGATGTGGTCTGGCGGTCATCGGCTCGGCTGTCACGAGTCGCTCGGCTGGTAGACGGAAAAGATCTGCTCGACCATTTCCTCCCTCGACGAGTAGCGGCGCTCGTCGTAGCACCCGAGCGGGTTCACGAGCGTGTTGAGCAGGCACTTGTTGCAGTAGGTGCACGGACGCGGCGCGCGGTCGTAGCCGGCCGCGAAAAGGTTCGGCAGGTCGTTGTTGGCGACGAGCGTGCGGGCCATGCTGACCGCGTCGCACTGCTTGGCCTCGAGCGCGCGGCGGATCACGGAGGCGGTCTGGAATCCGCCGGTGCAGATGACCGGGACGGACACGGCCTGCTTGATCCGGTGCGCGTTGTCGAGATTGAGCCCCTCGACCTGGTCGAGGGGCGGGCAGGTCCGCTCCCACATGCGCTTGAAGGCGTCTCGCAGGCCGGGCGTCTGCATGATGAGCCAGTTGCGCAGCGCCGTGACGCCGCCGCCGGTCAGGATCTGGTTGTAGACCTTCGCGGCCGTGTCGATCGGGAACTCGCCGGCGGGGTTCTGGGGATGGGGGAAGGCGTTGCCGAGCGAGACGTGGATCGCGTCGACGCCGGCGTCCTGGAGCCACTTGACGACCTGCAGGGTGTCCTCGATCGTCGTTCCCTTCTTCTCCCACGGAAGGATGGCGTTGCCGTTGTCGACGGCGCTGATCTTCGACTGCACGTGGAAGTCGTCGCCGACCTCCGCGCGGATGGCGCGGATGACGTCCAGCAGGAAGCGCGCGCGGTTGGCGAGCGACCCGCCGTACTGGTCGGAGCGGTCGTTGATCGCCGGGCTGAGAAACTGCGTGAACAGGTAGCCGTTGGCGGAATGCGTCTCGACACCGTCGAGCTCCGCCTCACGCGCCCGCCGTGCTCCCTGCGCGAACTTCTCGACGAGGACCTCGATCTGCTCTGCCGTGAGGCGGTTGGCGTGCAGGCCGTGCACCGCATCCGGATCGTCGGTCGAAGACACGTTGTTGGGCGTATCGAACGCCGTGATGTCGCGCTGTCGCCCGGAATGGCTGAGCTGCAGGATGAACTTGCAGTCGTGGTCGTGGACGCGTTTGCCCAGCTCGCGCCAGAACGGGATCCGCTCGTCGCGGTCGATCGTGGCGTAGTTGGGCACGATCCGGCCCTCGGGGCTGACCGGCACGAACGAGGAGATGATCGCCCCGACGCCGCCGCGGGCGAACTTCTGCTCCCAGTTGAAGCGAACCGGGTTGCCCGACCCGTCGTAGTTGTCGAACCGGCCGGAGATGTTGGACCGGAAAAGGCGGTTTTTGACCGTCAGGTTTTTGAAGTGAAGCGGTTCGAAGATCGGATCGCCCGCCACCGCGGGGCTGGGTTCCACCTTCGCGTTGTCAGCGCCGGATGCCACGGCCGCCTTCTTTCGTCGATGTCATCGGGGTGCAGCAATCCCCTCGCCGAGCGCTGGGCCACGTTCGGGTGCCTTCCCGACGGTGAACGTGTCGCCCGCTCCGCACGACGAGAGCCTAGGCCGGTGCTGCGCTCAAGTCAAAGAGGTGACAACGCGCCGGGGATCGGTTACGTTCAGCCGCGCCGGTCGCGAAGCGAATACCGAGATCCGGAATGCGCGGAGGTAATGCAGGCGTGCAGGCAGACTGCCGAGCGGGGGTCCCATGAGCCGCGGCGTCGCGATCCGCCTCGGGATCGTGGTGGCGTGGTTCGTCGTGCTGGGGATCGTCGCCGCCATCGTCATGACGCGCAGCGATCCTGAGACTTACGCGGACATCGAGGAGCACTTCAAGTACGGGTCGATCGGCGCCGAGGGTCGCTCGGGCGTGCCCGCATCGCTGTGGCTCGCCCTGCCGGAGGTCTTTCCCGACCTGCTGCCCGAGGGCCGCGGCGAGGGCTACGAGCGCGTCGGCCTGCTCTACGAGGAGGGCAAGACCCGGCCGATCGGCACGAGCTTCCGCGAGACCGAGGTCGGGATGGTCGGCCTGAACTGCGCCGTCTGCCACGTCGGGACGCTGCGCGCCTCGAAGGACGCGCGCCGCCAGATCATCCTGGGGATGCCGGCCAACCAGTTCAACCTGCAGGCCTATCTGAACTTCCTGCGCAACGCCGGCGGCGACGAGCGCTTCAACGCCGACACGCTCATCCCCGCGATCAAGAAGGTCGATCCGGACTTCTCGCGTGTCGACGAGGTGCTGTACCGCCAGTACGTCATCCCGCGGACAAAGGCGGCGCTGCAGCAGCTGCGGGACGACTTCAAGTGGATGGACGTGCGGCCGGCCGAGGGCCCGGGGCGGGTCGACACGTTCAACCCCTACAAGGTGATCGTCGGCATCTCGACGGGCGACACCATCGGGACGTCGGACCTGCCTTCGATCTGGAACCAGCGCCCGCGCGAGGGGATGCACCTGCACTGGGACGGAAACAACGACAGCGTCGCCGAGCGCAACATCAGCGCGGCGATCGGGGCCGGCGCCAGCGCCGACTCGCTCGATCACGAGGCCCTCAAGCGCGTCCGCGACTGGATCCTCGACCTCAAGGCGCCGCGCTACCCGCGCGAGCGCATCGACGCCGATCTCGCGCGGCGGGGCGCGGGGATCTACGCCGAGAGCTGCGCGTCGTGTCACTCCTTCAAGGGCTCGCGTGTCGGGAAGGTCACGCCGATCGACGAGATCGGCACCGACCGCCACCGGCTGGACTCGTTCACGCAGGAGCTCGTCGACAAGCAGGGCGAGGGCACCGGGAACCTGCCGAAGTTCAGCCACTTCCGCAAGACCAACGGCTACGCCAACCAGCCGCTCGACGGCGTGTGGCTGCGCGCGCCGTACCTGCACAACGGCTCGGTGCCGACGCTGGCGGACCTGCTCAAGCCGCCGCGCGAGCGGCCGGACGTCTTCTACCGCGGCATCGACATCTACGACTGGGAGCGCGTCGGCTTCATCTCCCGCGGCACGACGGCCAAGCGCGACGGCTTCCGGTTCGACACGAGCGAGCGCGGCAACGGCAACGGCGGCCACACGTACGGCACGAACCTGTCCGCGCGCGACAAGCGCGCCCTCATCGAATACATGAAGACGCTGTAGGGAGATCTGGCTGATGGGCGCCTCCAGCACACGCGGTGCAATGGCCTTCCTGGCGTTGGTCCTGGCGGTCGTCGTGCTCGTCATCCTCGCGATCACGTTCCGGGGGCTGTGGTTCGTCGCGCTGCCGCTGGCGCTGATCGCGCTCGTCCTGGCCGTCCGCAGTGGGGCCGGCGCGCCGCGCGGTGCGTCGCTCGTCGTCGGGTACCTCGCGCTGCTGCTCGCGCTCGTCGCGCTGACCGGGTCGCTGCTCGCCGCGGCCGCCGATCTCTCGATCGACCGCGGCTACGACGTCTACGAGGGCAGCGAGCTGTCCGATCAGCCCGCGCCGCGGTAGAGGCGCACCGTCAGCGGCGCGAAGATCGCGACGAGGACCGCGGCCTCCGCGAGCACGAGCCCGATGTCGCCGGCGGAGGCGTCGCCGCCCATGAGGCCGCGGGCGGCCGTCACGAGGCTCGAGACCGGGTTGACGTTGACGAACGCCTCCAGCGCGGAGGGCAGCGTGGTCGGGTCGATGAGCGTGTTGCTGAGGAACACGAGCGGAAACAGCGCCATGAACCCGCTGTTCATCACCGCGCTCGGCGAGCGCAGCAGCAGCCCGAGCGTCGTGAACACCCAGGACAGCGCGAACGAGAAGACGATCACGAGCAGCATCGCGCCGAGGACCCCAGGGACGCCGCCGGCGGCGTCGAACCCGAGCGCGAAGCCGAGCAGGACCACGATCGTCCCCGCGATCGCGAAGCGCACGCAGTCGCCGATCACCGCACCGACGAGCGGGGCTGCCCGCCAGATCGGCAGCGAGCGGAAGCGGTCGACGACGCCCTTCGTCATGTCCGTGTTGAGCGCCACCCCGGAGTAGACGGACGTGAACAGCACGGACTGCACGAGGACGCCGGGGAGGATGTACTGCAGGTACTCGCCCGTGGAGCCGGTGATTGCGCCGCCGAAGAGGTAGGTGAACATCACGAGGAACAGCACCGGCGTGAGCGTCGCGTCGATGAGTTGCTCGGGGACGTGCTTGATCTTCAGCATGCCGCGCCAGCCGAACGCCTTGGCGGCCGCGAGCGCACCGGGACGAGGCGGGCGCGCGCTGGACGACAGGGCCGCGTTGAGGGTCGCGCCGGCGGGCGACTGTGGCTGCGGCGTGGCGGCCCGGGGTGCGGGTGTCAGCGTCATGCCGCCTCCTCCTGCGTGTCGTCGTCTTCGGCGGGGTGGCCGGTGAGCGCGAGAAAGACCTCGTCGAGGCTGGGCTGCGCGAGCGAGAAGCCGGCCAGCGCGAGCCCGGCGCCCGACAGCGCGGCGACCGCGTCGGCGG
>DASYVZ010000563.1:0-2409 GCA_035936515.1 Solirubrobacteraceae bacterium
CTGCTCAACGGCGCGCCGCTGCCGCCCAAGGCCAGCGGCGAGCTCGCGCCCGGCGACCGGCTGGCGATCGAGACGCCAGGCGGCGGCGGGCATGGCACGCCGCCGGCCGACCAGGCGGCCTAGCATGACCGCCATGGCGCCTGATGCCCCCTCTCCAGAGCGCTCCTCCCCACGCCGCATCGGCTTCGTGGGGCTCGGGATCATGGGCTCGCGGATGGCCGCGAACCTCGCCCGCGCGGGGCACGAGCTGACCGTCTTCAACCGCACGCGCGCCACCGCGGACGCATGGGCCACCGAGCACGGCGGCACCGTCGCCGCCTCGCCGGCCGAGGTCGGCACCGCCAGCGAGGTCGTCATCAGCATGGTCGTCGACGGCGACCAGGTGCGCGAGGCGCTGCTCGGCGAGCAGGGCGTCGCGCACGGCGCGCAGCCGGGCACGCTGTGCGTCGACATGTCGACGATCGCGCCCGCGCAGACCCGGGCGATCGGCGCGGAGCTGCAGGAGCGCGGGCTCACGCTGCTCGACGCGCCGGTCACGGGGTCCTCGCCGAAGGCCGCCGACGGGACGCTGACGATCATGGCCGGGGGCACCGCCGAGGACTTCGCCCGCGCGCGCCCGCTGCTCGAGGTCATGGGCGAGCTCGTCGTCCACGTCGGGCCGCTCGGGCACGGGGAGATCGTCAAGCTCATCAACAACGCTGTCGCCGCCGCCAACGCCGCGACTGTCGGTGAGGCGCTGCTCGTCTGCCAGGCGAGCGGCGTCGACCTCGACGCCCTCGTCACCGTCATGGGCACGGGGTCGGGCGCCTCGGCGATGCTCGACCTGAAGGCCGCGCCGATGCGCGCCCACGACTACGCGACGCTCTTCAAGCTCGAGCACATGCTCAAGGACGTCCGCCTCTGCATCGAGGAGGCGCAGGCCGCCGAGGTGCCCTTTCCGGCTGCCGCTCGTGCCCGCGACGTTCTCGTCGCCGCGATGGCGCGTGGACACGCCGATGACGATTTCGCGGCGCTGGTCGAGGCGCTCGAAGCCTTCGCCGGCACGCGGATCGATGGCTGACGTTACAAGGAAAACCCTGGCGCTTGCAGGGTTATTTGGTCATTTGTGCGGATCTGTGCGACAATTACGACTGTCCCGTTGCTCAGGTCTGGCTTGGTCTGAGGCAACGGGTTCATTTCGTTTGTTTCGATGCTTTGTCCCGTCGTCGTCTGGGTTCTCTATGCCAATTGCGTTCAAAGAGTGGGCAGTGACCGTACGTGCTCTCGCTGAAGGCGAGCAACTGCTCACCCTGCGAAAGGGTGGGCTGCGCGAGTCTGACAAGCGTTTCCGCGTCGAGCACGACCGCTTCTTCCTGTACCCCACCTTCGATCACCAGCGCGGTGACTGCGTGCGCGAGTCGCACGTACCGGAATTGGCGCGGGCGCTCGAAGAAGGCGTTTGGGCCGACGGCGAGCCGCCGGCCGGCGCGCTGGCCGGCAGCGGCCTGAACCCGCTTCCCCAGCCCGACCGCGTGCGGATCCGCGCCTGGGCCGAGGTCGCCGATCACTTCACGATCACCGACCCCCGCTGCGTCGATGCGTTGTCTCCGTTCTACGTATGGAGCACCGACTACGCGGAGAAGCGCCTGGAGTGGAAGCGCCGCCATCCGCTGCACGTCCTGCTGCTGCGCACGTACCGCATCCCGCGCCCGGTCACGGTGCGCGTGAAGGACGAGTACGGCGGCTGCCGCTCGTGGCTGGAGCTGCAGCGCGACCTGCCCTTCGAAGGTACGCCGGTCCTCTCGGACGACGAGTTCGAGCGCGCCGCCGCCACGATCCGCGCGATCGCCAACGGCGGCATCCCGGAGCTCGTGTAGCCATTGCTCGCGGCGATCGCCGCGGCGCAGCGGGTCCTCGCGGTCGGAATCGGCGGCGGGGGCGATGTCGTGGGTTCGCTCGTCGTGGCGGAGCTGGCGCGTGCTGTGGGCACGCCCGCGGTCGTCGGCGGCCTGACCTGGGAGCGCCGGCCGATCGACCCGCTGCCGGGCCCGCGCCGGATCGCCGAGCTGTGCGCGGCTGAGCGGCTCAACGAGCACGCGGCGCTCGCCGGCCCCGATACGACCGGCCCCGGCGGCTTTCACTTCGCGGAGTCGCACATGGCGCGCCACCTCGGCGAGCCGGTGCTGCTGCTGGACCCCAGCGAAGGCTCCGCCGCGGTCGCGGCGTCGCTGGCGGATGCCGCCGAGCAGCTCGGCTGCGACCTCGTCGTGCTGACCGACGTCGGCGGCGACGTGCTCGCCCACGGCGACGAGGCCGGCCTCGGCAGCCCGCTGGCCGACGCTGTCTGCCTCGCCGCGGCGCCGTTGCTCGCTGATCGCGGGATCGGCGTGCTCGGCGCCATCTTCGGCGCGGGCTGCGACGGTGAGCTGA
>DASYVZ010000564.1:0-2616 GCA_035936515.1 Solirubrobacteraceae bacterium
GTCCTGTATCACCTCGCCGTCCTGCTGCGCGGACGCGAACGCGCGCTGGCCGACGCCTACGCCGTGCTCAATGGCCGTCGCGGCTGACCCGCCGCACTCCGCCGGCGGCAGCGACGCGCTGCCGGTCGAGCCGTCGCTGGAGGAAGTGCGCGAGCTCGCCCGCGAGTTCAACCTCATCCCGCTGCGCCACTCGTTCATCGACGACACCGAGACGCCGGTCTCCGCCTTCCTGAAGCTACGCGGGCGCGAGCCGACGTCGGAGGCGTTTCTGCTGGAGTCCGCCGAGCGCGGGCAGGAGGTGGGGCGCTACAGCTTCATCGGGGTGCGCCCGCGCAAGGTCGTGCGCTGGTCGCTGGGCGGCGACCCGCCCGACCCGTACGCCTACGCCGCCGCCGAGGTCGCGCGCCATCGGCAGGCGCCGTGGCCGGACATGCCTCCGTTTGCCGGCGGCGCGGTCGGCTACTTCGGCTACGACCTCGTGCGCACGGTCGAGCCGCTCGGAGAGCCGAACCCCGACCCGGTCGGGCTGCCCGACATGGCGCTCATGCTCTCCGATGTGCTCGTGGTCTTCGACCACCTGCGCCACACGATCAGCGTGCTCGTCAACGTCTACGCCGACGATGACGACGGCACCGACCTCGAAACCGCCTACGGGGGCGCTGTGGCGACGATCGCGACGGTGCGTGACCTCCTCGCGGGCCCGGTGCCGCGCCATCCGCCGACGCCCGCGCGCCCGCGGCCGGCGTTCGAGTCGAACATGCCGCGCGAGCAGTTCGAGGCCAACGTCGCGCGGATCGTCGAGTACATCCACGCCGGCGACGCCTTCCAGGTGGTGCCGTCGCAGCGCTGGTCCGCCGATCTCGACATCGACCCCTTCTCGGTCTACCGCGGTCTGCGAGTCGTCAACCCGAGCCCGTACATGTACTTCCTGGACTTCCTCGACTTCCAGGTCGCCGGCGCATCGCCCGAGCCGGTGCTGACCGTCGCGGGGCGCCACGTCGCGACGCGGCCGATCGCCGGCACGCGCCCGCGCGGGGTGACGCTCGCCGACGACGAGCGGATCGCCGAGGAGCTGCTCGCCGACGAGAAGGAGCGCGCCGAGCACGTCATGCTCGTCGACCTGGGGCGCAACGACCTCGGGCGGGTCTGCGAGTACGGCTCCGTCAGCGTCGACCGCTTCATGGCGGTCGAGACGTACTCGCACGTCATGCACATCGTCTCCAACGTCTCGGGCACGCTGCGCGAGGACGTGACGGCGATGGACGCGCTGCGCTCGGTGCTGCCGGCGGGGACGCTGTCGGGTGCGCCGAAGGTGCGCGCGATGCAGATCATCGACGAGCTCGAGCCGATCAAGCGCGGCGGCTACGGCGGGGCGATCGGCTACCTCTCCTACACCGGCGATCTGGACACCGCGATCCACATCCGAACCGTCGTCATGAAGGACGGCCGCGCGCACGTGCAGGCCGGCGGCGGCACCGTCGCCGACGCGGTCCCGTCCTACGAGTTCGCCGAATCCGAGGCGAAGGCGCGGGCGGTCCTGCGCGCGGTCGAGCTCGCCTCGCAGCAACCGGACTGGCCATGACCTCGGTCCTCGTCGTCGACAACTACGACTCGTTCACCTACAACCTCGTCCAGTTCCTCGGCGAGCTCGGCGCGCAGCTCGACGTCGTGCGCAACGACGTCGCTTCCGTCGACGAGCTGCTCGAGCGACAGCCCGACCGCGTCCTGGTCTCGCCGGGGCCGTGCACGCCGGATCAGGCTGGTATCTCGCTGGCGTCGATGCGCCGCTTCCCGGAGGCGGGGATCTCGACGCTCGGCGTCTGCCTCGGCCACCAGTCGCTCGCGCAGGCGTTCGGGGGCTTCGTCATCCGCGGCCAGCCGATCCACGGCAAGACGAGCGACATCACCCACGATGGGCGCACGATCTTCGCCGGCCTGCCGCCGACGCTGACGGTCGGGCGCTACCACTCGCTCGTCGTCGATCCCGACCGCCTGCCGGACGCCTTCGAGATCTCGGCCGAGGGCGACGGCGTCGTCATGGGAATCCGGCACCGCGAGCTGCCGGCCGAGGGCGTGCAGTTTCATCCCGAATCGGTGCTGACCGACGAGGGCAAGGCGCTGCTGCGCAACTTCCTCGACGGCTGAAGCGAGGTTCTCGCCGTCCTGGCGACGGCCTGCGCACGGTAGGCGAGCAGCGGCTTTCGCGGACAGAAGCGCGGCCGCAGCCCTCGCGCTGAGGCGTCAGTACCGCGGGCGGTCCTCCGGGTAGACCGGACGGCCGTGCTCGTCGTGGTAGGCCGGCCCGCCTTCCTGCTCCGGAAGCGGCTGGCGACCGTCCTCGTACGCGGGCCGGCCGTCGTCGTAGACCGGGCGCCCCTGCTGGTCCTCGTAGACGCGGTCGCCGCTGTCGTAGGCCGGCTGGTGGACGCCGTTCGCCGGCTGGCCGTTCAGACCGACCGGCCGTCCCGCACCGTCGTATCCGGGCTGGTCGTGGGTGTCGGCGGCGTGGGTGGCGCGGCGCCCGCCGAGGCGGCCGCGGCCGCGGGCGTGCGACTCCAGCTCCGACGCCTGCTGCGCGTGCAGGTCCGACGCGACGCGGTTGGCCTGGGCCTGCAG
>DASYVZ010000565.1:0-5670 GCA_035936515.1 Solirubrobacteraceae bacterium
GGTCAGCCGCGCGCGGGCTCGGCCGGCTCGGGCTGAACGTCCGGCTCGGCGACGTCGAGGTCTTCATCCTCGACCCGCGCGGCAGCGACGGCGACGGCGACGGCGACGGCACCCGCGGCTTCATCCGCCGACGGCGCCGACATGAACTGACCAGTCGTGCGTAGGCCGTCCTCGCCCTGGGTAGGGCTTCCTCACGAGGACGAAGTTCACCCCTCTTGGGCGGGCAACGTCATCGGGCACCAACTGCAGGGAAGACGGGCGCTCGCGTAGGGCCACGGGCGCTTGCCGGCCGGCAAGGAAACGTCCATCTCGACGCGAGGGGCATCCATGCCGAGCCAAACGATGGATCCAGGCGCACGCGTGCCGGACGAGAGCGCGCTGTTCGTGCGCTACCACGCGACCCGCGACCCCGCCGTACGTGACCAGCTCATCGAGCGCTTCCTGCCGCTCGCGCGCAGCATCGCGCTGCGCTTCTCCTCACGGCGCGACACGCTCGAGGATCTTCTGCAGGTCGCCACGATCGGCCTCATCAACGCGGTCGATCGCTTCGATCCCGCCCGCGGAGTGGCGTTCTCGACGTACGCGGTGCCGACGATCTCCGGTGAGATCAAGCGCTACTTCCGCGACCGTACCTGGTCGGTGCGGCCGCCTCGCGCGCTGCAGGAGCTCGCGCTGCGCGTCGACGCCGCGGTGATCGAGCTGAGCGAGGACATGCGCGCGCCGACCCTGGACGAGCTCGCGTGCAAGCTCGACGAGCCCCAGGAGCTCGTGCTCGAGGCGCTGCATGCCCACCACGCGCGCTACGCGGTCTCCATGCAGGCCCAGCTCGGAAGCGACGACGACGACGGCGCCGCGCGGCTCGAGGACCGGATCGGCTTCGACGACGACTCCTATGAGATGGCCGAGGAGCGCGTCGTGCTCGAGCGCCTGCTGCGGATGGTGACCGACCGCGACCGACGCGTGCTGCGGATGCACTTCGAGCTGGACATGACGCAGCGCGAGATCGGCGACGTCCTCGGCGTCAGCCAGATGCAGGTCTCGCGGATCATCCGCCACGCGCTGCAGCGCATGCGCCTGGGCGCGGCCCGCTCCGAGGAGCTGCTGGTCAAGGCCTGAACGCCGGCAGGGCGCGGCCGTCCCGCGGCTCGCAGAGCCAGATCTCGTGCCCGGGCCGGGCGCGGATCTCGAGATCGCAGGAACGCAGCATCGCCTCGACGCAGGCCGCATTCGGGGCCCACCAGTTGGTCGGATCACCGGCGAGCTCGTGCTCGATGAACGCCATGACCGGCCAGCCCGGCTGCCTGAGCCGGTCGCGGTCGTCGATCAGGAGGTCCGGCGGGGTGACCAGGCGCTCCTCGCCCGGCATCGTGAGCGTCTGCACGACCACGGTTCCGGCGGTGAGCGCCGACACGGCGTCGAGCGCCAGCAGCGGGTGGCGCAGGTGATAGAGCACCCCCAGGAACAACACGACGTCGAAGGGCTCGACGTCGAGGGCGGCGAGATCGTACACGCCCATCCGGCGCAGCTCGACGCGGTCGGCCAGGCCGAGCTCGCGGCCGGCCCAGCGCGCCTGGCGCAGATAGTGCTCGTCGATGTCGATCGCCAGCACGTGGGCGCCGCGGCGGGCGAGCTCGAAGGTGTAGAAGCCGGCGTTGCACCCGATGTCCAGCGCGCGGGCGCCGTGCAGGTCGCTGGGCAGGTGCGGCGCGATCTCCTCCCACTTGTAGGCCGGAAAGTCACCGAGCGGGTGATCGGGCGCCGTGCGCCGGCCGCCGGGCAGGTGGAGGTTGTGAAACCAGGGCCCGAGTTCGGGCGCCGCCGCGCCGCCCGGTGACTGCAGGGTTCTCATGCCGTCGCCATCGCCTCGGCCACGTGCTGCTCGAACTCGCCCGCCCTGTGTTCGGCCGTGTGCTCGGCGAGCACCCGCTCGCGCGCGCGACGACCCATCGCGTGGCGTTCGCCCTCGCCCGTCACCGCGAGTGTGCGCAACACGTCCTCGCTGCCGCGGGCGATCACGATCTCCTCGTCGGGCACGAAGAACGTGTCAAGGCCCGCCCACGCGTCGGAGATGACCGGCACGGCGCAGGCGGCGGCCTCGAAGAGGCGGACGCTGGGCGACCAGCCGGCGGCGACCATGTCGGCGCGCGTGACGTTGAGCGTGAACCGCTGCGCAGCGTAGAAGGCCGGGTGCTCGGCCGGCGGAAGGTGCTCGACCCGCTCCACGTTCGCCGGCCAGCGGATGTCGTCCGGGTAGCTCGGGCCGGCGACTACGCAGCGCAGCGACGGGTTGCGGCGCGCAGGTTGCAGCAGCAGGCGCTCGAGCGCCGGCTGGCGGTCGTCGGAGTAGGTCCCGAGGTAGCCGAGATCCCAGCGCCGCCCGCCGTCGAGCACCGGATAGGCGGCGGGGTCGACGAGGCAGTGAAAGGCGCGCGCGCAGGGAGAGCCGAGCTTCTGCTCGATGCGGGCCAGCGTCGGCCCGCCCGTGAACGACAGGTACAGCCGGTAGGCCGCGACGAGCTGCGGCGTGAGGTACTCGAAGTCGCCGCGATCGAGCTTGGCGAGCGTCACCGGCGTGTCGATGTCGTAGAACGCCGGCAGCCCGCCGGCGGTCGCGACGACCCATTCGCCGACCGCCACGCCCTCGGGCACGTAGGAGCCGACCACGACGACGTCCGCGTCGCGCACCGCGTCGCCGTGCTCGCTGCGCAGCTCGTCGAGCGAGCCGTACAGGCGTGTCGTGCCCCACGGCGGGTCGGGCAGATCGCGCTGCGCGGCGTACCACGGGACGTCGCGCTCGAGAAACAGCACGTCGTGGCCGCGCGCGGTGAGCGCGCGGACGAGCGCGCGGTAGTTCGTCGCATGGCCGTTGCCCCACGACGACGTGATCGACAGGCCGAGCAGAACGATCCTCATCGCGAGCACCCGCCTCCCAAGGACACCACGACGACGGGGCAGCCATGATGCGCGCTCACGCGGGCACCCCCGTCAGGAGCGCTTCCACCTGCGCGGCGCGCGAGGTGTACGTGTGGTCTGCGAGCACCCGCGCGAGCGCCGCGTCGCCGATCTGCCGCGCCCGCCGCGGATCGAGCTCGCGCAGGAGGGCGCTCACGTGTGCGCCGTCGTGCGCGACGAGCACCTCGCGGCCCGGCTCGAGAAACTGCTCGATGCCTTCCCAGGCGTCGGTGATGACGCAGGCGCCCGCCCCCGCGGCCTCGAAGACGCGTGTCGCGGGAGAGAAGCCGTTCGCCGCCATGCTCTCGCGGCTGACGTTCAGGACCGCCAGCGCCGAGCAGTTCAGCGCGTTGTGGTCGCGGGTGGAGACGTGGCCGATGTAGCGCACGTTGGCGATGGCGCCGACCCGGTCCTCCCAGCCGCTGCCGCCGAGCAGGAACGACCGGCCGCGCGCCCCGGCCGCGGCCCGGAAGAAGAACTCCTCGACGCGCGCCTCGCGGTCGGGCAGCCGGTTGCCGAGGAACGAGAGGTCGGCGCGCAGCTCGGCGCGTGGCGCCACCGGATGATGCGTCGTCGGATCCAGGGCGTTGTAGATCGGCACGCAGTCACGCGCGCCGAGCGCGCGGTAGCGACGCACCACCGGGTCGCCGCCGCCGTAGGTCAGCACGTAGTCGAAGGCGGCGATCTGCGCGCGCAGCGGGTCGCGCGCGTCGGCCTCCATCGCCGCGAGCGTGGCCGGCGCGTCGACGTCCCAGAAGATCGCCACCGGAGCCCGGAGGTCGAGCACAGCGGCCTCGAGCAGCGCGTCGTGGACGCCCACGCCGCTGCATTTGACGACGACGTCGAATGCTCCGCGCGCCGACTCGACCGTTCGCAGGACCTGCCCCTCGGTCTGCGCGTCGTAGATGACGACGCGCGCGTACGCGGGATCAGGGATGTCGCGATGCTCCTGGCGCTCGTAGGCGATCGGCTCGTAGAAGACGACCTCGTGGCCGCGCTCGTGCAGGCAGCGGATGAGGCCGCGGTAGTACGTGCAGGCGCCGTTCCAGTACGACGACACGAGGCTGGAGCCGAAGAACGCGAACCTCATCGCGAAAAGCCACCTTCCGCGGTCGCGGCCGCTGCCGCCGCGCGATGGCGCGCGGTCACGCCGGCACCTCGTCGGCGACACCGAGCGTGCGGCAGATCGCCAGCAGCTCGTCGACGCGGTGCGCGCACGTGTGGCGCGCCGCGATCGTCTCGAGGCCGCAGCGGCGCAGCTCGGCGGCGAGGTCGCGGTCATGGAGCACCTCGCGCAGCCGGCGCTGCATCTCGTCGCCGTCGCGCGCGACGAGGAAGTCGCGGCCGGGGCGGAAGAGCTGCTCGGCGTCCTCCCACGGCGCGCTGACCAGCGGGATGCCGCAGGCGAGCGCCTCGAACGGGCGGATCGTCGGGATCCCCGGCAGCGTCTCGACGTACGGCCGGCGCGGGACGTGGACCGTGACGCGGTGGCGCGCAAAGGCCTCCGGCACACGGTGGTTGGCCACCCAGCCGCCGTATCGCAGCCGCGAGCGGCGGATCGCCCAGCGCGCGCGCCGGGGATAGCGGACCCCGTGGATCGTGCCGTGCAGGCGCAGCCTGCGCGCGGGCGCCAGCAGGAACTCCTTGAGCTCACGGGCCCGCTCGCCGTCGCCCCAGTTGCCGATCCAGACGAGGTCGTCCTCGGGTTGCGCGGCGGGCATCTGCGCCGGCGGATGGAAGACGCGGGTGTCGGCGGCCTCGTGCCAGGTCCACGCGCGCTCGCACCAGCCGCGGTCGAGGTACAGCCGCCGGATGACCTCGCCGAAGGCGAGCACGCCGTCGTAGTGGCGCAGGTCGAAGCGCGCCATCTCCTCGGGCACGCTGGCGGCGCGATGGTGGGTGTCGTGAAACAGCAGCCGCAGCCCGGCGCCGGCGCCGGCGGCGCGCCGCTGCCCGATGCGCGCCACGAGCGCGGGGTCGTTCCACTCGTGAACGAGCACGAGGTCGGCGCCGTCCAGCGCCTGGTCGAGATCCAGCGTCGCCGTGGCGGCGTACGGCACGACGACGTCGTCCATCCACGCAAACGCGGCGTGGATGTCGGCCAGCGCGGCCGCGCCGCCGTCGGCGACGAGGTTCTTGCGGCTCCAGCCGTCGCGCGGCTCGTGGGCGACGACCTCGTGGCCGCGCGCGAGCAGCTCGGCGACGATGCCGCGCAGGAAGTGCGCGTTGCCGTGGTTCCAGTCCGATACCACGGAGTGACTGAAGATCACAATTTTCATCGGGAGGGACAGCCTTTCGAGGACGCCGCCGCGATCGTCGAGCCGTGACGCGCTGTCATGCGAGCACCGTATGGCGTTCGGACAGCCGCTCGTAGAGGCGCACGTAGGCCTGCGCCATCGTCGCCGCGTCGTAGCGCCAGGCGCGCTCGGCGGCTCGCCCCGCCAGGATTCCGCGCAGCTCGTTGTCGCGGCTGAGGCGCTCGCAGGCGCCGCGCAGCGCGGCGGCGTCGCCGGGCTCCGCGAAGACGGCGGCATCGTCCCACAGCTCGCGCAGCGAGTCGATGTCGCCGAGCACGAGCGCACACCCGGCCAGCGCCGCCTCGAGCACGACGAGGCCGAAGGGCTCATAGCGCGCGGGGTGCGCGAAGATCGCCGACCGCCCCATGAGCGTGCGCAGCTCGTCGCGCGGCAGCGCGCCCAGCAGGCGGGCACGCGAGGC
>DASYVZ010000566.1:0-6970 GCA_035936515.1 Solirubrobacteraceae bacterium
GGGCCAGCTCGCGCACGCGCTCGCCGCGTCCGGGCTGGCCCTCGCGCTCGCGGTGGGCGTCGCGCTGCTCGGAGTGGCGCGCGAATCGGCGGCGCTGACGAACATCGCCATCGCGGCGATCGTGCTGTTCGTCGCCATCCAGAGCTTCGGCTTGATCGCGCCGCTGTTCTCCGGCGCGGCGCTGGCTCTCGCCGTCGGCGCGATCCTCGTCATCTGCGGAATGCTCGCCGATCGCGGCCGGCGGCGCCTGTTGCGCGCGGTGTCGTAGTGGGCGCGGGCACGATGGCGCGACGACGGATGCGGCGGACGTCGGCGTTGGCGCTCGCAGTGGCGCTCCAGCTGGCGCTGATCGCGGTCGTGGCGGCACCGCGCCTGGCGCCGCGGCTGGCCGGCTCCGAATACCGCATTGCGACCGCCGCGCTGGACCCGATCGACCCCTTCCGCGGGGCCTATGTCGATCTGCGCGTTCTGGGCGTGCCGGCGTTCACGCGCCGCGAGGGCACCGTGTACGTCCCGCTCGTGCGCAGGCGCGACGGGACGTACCGCGGCTCGGGAACGCGGCGCGAGCCGCCGGCTGACGGACCGTTCATGCGCTGCCACGCCGACGGCGAGGTTCGCTGCGGGATCGAGTCGTTCTTCGCCTCGCAGCGCGACGCGCGGCGTCTGGAGCGTGCGCTCGCCCGCCGGGGCGCGGTCGCGCGCGTGAAGATCGCCGGCGCCGGCCGGGCGGCGCTGATCGGCCTGCAGGCGCCGCCTGGCGCGAGCTGAGGCCGACTCGCCGCCGACGCTCATGCGATGACCGCTTCGCAGCGCTGCTTGAGGGCCCGGTTCATCTGCTCCAAGCCGAGCCTCGTCTTCTCGAGCATCCCGCCGGCGGGGCCGACCAGCAGGCCGCGGAAGCGCTCGGCTTGGATCAAGCGCGTCCCGCCGCTCGGCAGCTCCTCCAGGCGGAAGCTGTGCTCGCCGTCGCACAGACCCGGCACGAGGAAGTGCCCGAGCCAGCGCAGCTCGCGCCCCACCTCGGCCGCGAGCACGGTCGGCCTGAACGTCATCGCGCGCCCGCCCGGTGGCGCGACCTCCACGGTCAACTTCGCGCCCTCGCGGAGCTCTCCGCCCAGCCGCCGCAAGAACGGGTTCCAATCGGCGTAGGCAGACGTGTCGGTCAGCTGCTCCCACACGACGGCGGGCGACACGTCGATCTCGATCCGGTGCTCGATATGGCGGGTCATGTAGACGCTCCTTCCACGTTGGCTAACGGTGTAAGCCAATGCTAGGCTAACGGCGTTAGCACGTCAAGCCGGAGGGGCACCAGATGGCTGAGGAACAGGCCGCACCGCTGCGTCCGCGGACGCAGCAGATCGTCGCCGCAGCACGCGAACTCGTTGAAGCGGAGGGCGTTGAAGCGCTCTCGATGCGCCGCCTCGCCGAGCGTCTCGGCATTCGCGCCCCGTCGATCTACAAGCACCTGCCGGACAAGGCCGCTCTCGAGAACGCGTTGATCTCGGCGACGTTCGAGGAGCAGGCCGCCGAGTTCGAGACGGCCCTGGTGGATGCCGCCGATCCCCTTGCCGCCATCGCCGGCGCGTACCGCAAGTTCGCGCACTGCCACCCGCATCTCTACCGCCTGATGACCGAGCGCCCGCTCGATCGCGACCGCCTGACGCCCGGCGTCGAGGACCGAGCCGCGCAGCCGATCGTCCAGGCGCTCGGCGGCGACCGCGACCTGGCGCGTGCCGTATGGGCCTTCGCACATGGCATGACGATCCTCGAGCTCAACGATCGGTTCCCGCGACACGCCGACCTCGAGGCGGCCTGGCAACGCGGACTCGACGCGCTCCGCCCGAAGGGGACCTGAAGACGGCGAGCGGCGCCGGCGCCCGCCGCTGGGCTCAGGCCGCCTCGCACGCCTCCCGCTCGACGACCGGTGCCGCAGCGAAGTAGGCGCCGCCGCCGAGGACGCGATCGAAGCCCGACCAGCGTTCGCCGCTGGGCAGCTCCTTCTCGAGCCGATCGAAGGAGCCCAGCCGCCCGCCCAGGTTGTCGCAGAAGTGCACGAGGGTCGCCTCGCGCGTGCACGGGACGATCGGGCTGCCGTGCTCCAGCGAGCCGTGGTGGCTGAGGATGATGTGCAGCACGGCCTCGGCGATCGCCGGCTCGAAGTCCTCGATTTCCTCGATCAGCCGTCGGACGCGGTAGTAGCCGAGCGGGATCTCCCCGTGCAGCTTGCCGGCGTCCGTCATCGCGATCGCGCTGCCCTCGAAGGCGTAGGCCTCGAGCTTGCCGATGTCGTGCAGCAGCGCGCCGGCAACGGCAACGTCGCGGTTGATCTCGGTGAACGTGGCGCTGATCGCGCTGACGGCCTGGGCGACGGACAGGGAGTGCTCGAGCAGGCCGTGGCGGTAGGCCTGGTGGAAGCGCTTGGCCGCGGGCGCCGTCCGAAAGAACGCCCAGAGCGGTGACTCCATCGCGAAGACCTCACCGAGCAGGCGTCGCAGGTCGCTGTTCTGGACCGTCGCGACCAGCGCGCGCAGGTCGTGCTCCATCTGCTCGGCCGAGCGCGGTGGGCCGTCGACGAGCTCGGCGAGGTCAAACGTGTCCGGCTCGGCGGCGCAGATCGCGGAGAGCTCGAGCTCGGCGCTGGCGCGAGCGCGGGCGCGCACCCGGCCGCTGACGCGGACGGCCGCGCCGGGCGTCGCGACCTCGACGACGGCGGCGACGTCGTCGCGGACGTTCGCCGGCAGGCTGCCCGTGCGGTCGCCGAGCACGAGGCGCAGGAAGTGGCCGCCGCTGCGCTCCGGCCGCAGTTCGGCCTCGCGCACGATCAGCACGCACTCGACGGGCTCGCCCTCCTGCAGCTCTCGCACGAACATGCGACAACGGTGGCAAGCGACGCGGACGGACCCGCAGTTTGCGAGGAGTAGCGTTCGCGGGGTGACCTCGAGCGCGCTCATCACCGGCGGGACGGGCGGCCTCGGCGCCGCAGTCACGCAGGCGTTCCTCGATGGTGGCTGGCGCGTCGTGGTGCCGGTCTTCGAGGAGTCCGAACGCCGCCGCCTGCCCCCCCACGAGCGCCTCGTGCTCGAACCCGCCGACCTGTTCGATCCCGGCTCGGCGCACGCGGTGACGGGGCTCGCCGCCGGCGACGGCGACGCGCCGCTGCGGGCGGTCGTCAACCTCGTCGGCGGCTTCGCCGCGGGCGGCCGCGTGCACGAGACGCCGGTCGAGGGCTTCGAGGACCAGCTGCGGCTGAACCTGCGTCCGGCGTACCTCGTCTGCCATGCCGCCATCCCGCACCTGCTGGCAAGCGACGGCGGCGGCGCGATCGTCTGCGTCTCCTCGCGGGCGGCGCGCAAGCCGTTCTCGGGCGCGGCGGGCTACGTCGTGGCCAAGGCGGCGGTGCTGGCGTTCGTCGACGCGCTCCACACCGAGTACGCCGCCGACGGGATCCGCGCGAACGCGATCCTGCCGAGCGTCATCGACACGCCGGCCAATCGTGCTGCGATGCCCGACGCCGACCACAGCCGCTGGGTGGCGCCCGCGCAGATCGCCGCTGTCGTGCGCTTCCTGTGCGAGGACGGATCGGGCGTCGTCAGCGGCGCGCACGTACCGGTCTACGGGCGGGCGTGATGTTGCAGCAGGGCGCCGACCGGCGTAACCGCACCTGACCACGGGGTACATTGGCCGCCATGTCGCTGCGCCGCCTCGTCACGTCGTGCGTCCTCGCGGCGATCGTCCTGCTCGCCGCTGCTCCGGTCGGCGCGCAGCCGCCGCTGCCCGGCGAGCGGATCGCCTCCGGCGTCAGCGCCGCCGGCACCAGCCTCGCGGGCCTGACGCTCGAGGAGGCCGCCGCGCGGCTGAACGAGATCCACGGCCACCGCCTGGAGAACGGCCTCGTCACGGTGCAGGCGGCCGACATCACCTGGACCTTCAAGACCGCCGACGCCGCTGTGCAGTTCGACGAGCTGCACAGCGCCAAGCGCGCGCTGTACGCCGGCCGCGCCGCACAGGGCCGGCGCGTCGACGTACGGCTCGCCGTCTCCTACGCCAAGGATCCAGTCGAGCAGTTCGCGGCACGGATCGACAAGCGCCTGCGCCGTCCAGCGCGCGACTCGCGGCTGAAGATCTCGCTGCGCAAGGTGCGCGTCACGCATTCCAGGCGAGGCCGCGACATCAACCAGCGCGCGCTCGCCAAGAGCGTCGCGGCGAGGCTGACGAACCCGAGCCTCAACCGGGTGCTGAAGCCCAGGCTGATCTCGGTCAAGCCGAAGGTGACGGCGAACCAGTTGCGCCGCGCCTCGACCGTCATCACGATCGACCAGCGCACGTTCAGGCTGCGCCTCTTCAAGCAGCTGAAGGTCGTCAAGAGCTACCGGGTCGCCGTCGGCCAGCCGCAGTACCCGACGCCGCGCGGGCTCTTCTCGATCACGAACAAGCAGGTCAACCCCGTCTGGTCGGTGCCCAACAGCCCGTGGGCGGGCGAGCTGGCCGGCACGACGGTCACCGGCCCCGGCAACCCGCTGAAGGCGCGCTGGATGGGGATCACCGGCAGCGTCGGCATCCACGGCACGGGCGAGGCCGGCTCGATCGGGACGCGCGCTTCGCACGGCTGCATCCGCATGCACGTCTCCGACGTGATCGCGCTCTTCAGGCGTGTTCCCGTCGGGACCCCCGTGCTGATCCGCTGAGGCTCACGGCGTCGAGCAGCGGCTGGGCCTTGAGCAGCATCTCGTCGTACTCGTCCTCGGCCTCCGAGAGCATCACGATCGCTCCGCCCGAGCCGACCGTCGCGCCCGACGCGGTGGCGACGAGGGTGCGGATCACGATGCTCAGGTCGGCAGTTCCGTTCAGCGCCAGGAAGCCGAGCGCGCCGGCGTACACGCCGCGCGGTGCTCCCTCGAGCGCGTCGATGATCTCCATCGTGCGCAGCTTCGGCGCGCCGGTCATCGAGCCGCCGGGGAACGTCGCGCGGATGGCGTCGACGACGTCGACGTCCTCGCGCAGGCGCCCGCGGATCGTCGACACGAGCTGGTGCACGGTCTCGTAGCTCTCGACGTCCATGAGCCTGGGCACGTGGACGCTGCCGATCTGCGACACGAGGCCGAGGTCGTTGCGCAGCAGGTCGACGATCATGAGGTGCTCGGCGCGGTCCTTGGCGCTGCGCGCGAGCGCGTCGCGGGCGGCGGCGTCGGCGGCCGGATCGGCGTGGCGCCGCGCGGTGCCCTTGATCGGCTTGGCCTCGACCGTCCGATCGCGCGTCATGCGCAGGAAGCGCTCCGGCGACGAGCTCAGCACCGCGCCCTCGCGCATGCGCAGGTACGCGCTGTACGGCGCCGGGTTGACGCGGCGCAGCACCCGGTAGAGCTCGAACGCGTCGTCCAGCGCCGGCAGCGCGAGCTTGTTCGTCAGGCAGATCTCGTAGCTCTCGCCGGCCTCGAGCAGGCGCTTGCAGGTCTCGATGTTCGCGAGGTAGTGCTCGCGCCCGCGGCTGAGGGCGAAGGCGAGTGCGGCTGCCCCGTGGTCGAGCATGACCGGCTCGGCGAGCGCCGGCAGCGCGTCGAGCGCGGTGGCGGTCGCGGCGAGCCACGACTCCGCGCTCAGCCGCCCGTCGTCGCTTCCGTCGCTCAGCGCGAGCACGTGCGTCTGCTCGAGCGCGTGATCGATGACGACGAGGCGGTCGGCGAGCAGCAGAAACGCGTCGGGCAGCTCGGCCTCGTGCGCGGCGACGGCGCCGCAGTCGGCTTTCAGCTCGTAGCCGAGGTAGCCGACGAAGCCCCCGTTGAGGTCGAACGGCAGGCGGGGGCTCTCGGTATGCAGCCGCGCGAGCTCGCGGCTGAGGTAGCCGAAGAGCGTCTCGCTGTGGACGTTGCTCGCGCCCGCGCGCGTCACCGTCAGCTGCGATCCGCCGACGCGGTAGCGCAGCTGCGCGCCGAGCTCGCCCAGCGCGGCCCCCATGAACGAGAAGCGCGAGAGGGCGGGATCGACGCGGCTGGAGTCAAGCCAGAAGGCGTGCGCGCAATCGCCGAACAGCTCCGCGAAGGCGCGCTCGGCGTCGCGCGTTCCGTCGAGCACGCGGTGCGCGATCCGAACCGCTTCGCCCGAACGTGCCGGCGCGCGTCCGCCGGGGACGACCGTGCTGCGGGGCAACGCGCGCCTGCGCCCCCCTCGCCAGCGGCGCGCGGGCGTCAGCGCGACGAAGTTCGCCATGAGCTGCGCGCCGCGCTCGGTGCCGATCGACTCGGGGTGAAACTGCACGCCCCAGGCGGGGCGGCCGCGGTCGCGGATCGCCATCAGCGTGCCGTCGTCGGCCCAGGCGATGCTCTCCAGCGGCGCCGGCGGCAGCGGCTCGACGATCAGCGAGTGGTAGCGGACGGCCCGAAAGCCCTGCGGAATGCCCGCGAACAGCCCGTCGCCGCGGTGAAAGACGCGGCTGATGCGCCCGTGGACGATCTCCTCGCCGCGCGCGACGCCGGCGCCGTTGACGAGCGCGAGCCCCTGATGTCCGAGGCAGACGCCGAGCACGGGGATGTCGCGCTGGGCGAGCGCGCACCGGCCGACGCCGAGATCGCGCTCGCGGTCGGGGCGGCCCGGACCGGGCGAGACGACGATCCGGTCCCAGGGGTGCGCGGCGAGCTGCGCCCAGGCGATCTCGTCGTTTCGCACGACGACGGGCTCCTCACCGGCAACGTTCGCGATGAGCTGGTAGAGGTTGAACGTGTACGAGTCGTAGTTGTCGATCAGCAACGTCGTCACGAGAGTGGCCAACAGACTAGACCTCATCCTGCGCTGGACCGGACGCGAGCTGCAGCCCGCCGCCGGCGCTCCGGCGGCCCCGCTGCTGGCCGCCGATTCGTGGCTCGTCGACGAGGGCTTCGAGCGTGCCGCGGGGGCGCACTGGACCCGCTTCGCGGCGAGCTGCCTGCAGCTCGGCGTGGCCCGCGGCCAGCTCGCCGCGTTCCGCTCGGCGGTGGAC
>DASYVZ010000567.1:0-5120 GCA_035936515.1 Solirubrobacteraceae bacterium
GTCGCAGCCGGACGCGCGGTCATCGAGGCGGCGCGAGCAGGCGCGGCGCGCGACGCAATCGCCGCACTCGGCGCCTTCCGCGTGCTCTGCGCGCACCGCCGCGGCGCGCAGGGCGTCGCCGCCTGGACAGCCCGCATCGAAAGCTGGCTCACCACAGCGATCCCCGGCTTCGATCCCGACGGCCCCGCCTACGTCGGCCGGCCGCTGCTCGTCACCCAGAACGACTACGAGCTGCGCCTCTACAACGGGGATACCGGCGTGGTCGTTCAGAGCGCCGCCGACCGCGTCAGCGCCGCTTTCGAACGCGGCGGCGAGCTGCTCGAGTTCACCCCCACCCGGCTCGGCGCGATCGAGACGGCCTTCGCGATGACGATCCACAAGAGCCAGGGCTCGCAGCTCGACACCGCCGTCGTCCTGCTGCCTGCAGCGACGTCACGCATCCTGACGCGGGAGCTGCTGTACACGGCGGCGACGCGAGCGCAGAGGCGGCTGGTCCTCGTGGCGACGGAGGAGACGATCCGCGCCGCGGCGTCTCGGCCCGTGGCGCGGGCATCCGGGCTGCGGATGCGGCTGTGGGAATCGTGAGCTTGCGCGTCGCCGGTTCGTCATGACTGGTCGTGGATGACCTCCCGATTGCGTCGTGGCGGAGAACGGCGCAGCCGTAGGCAAGCTCCGCATAGACTCACGAGAGATGGCGCCTTGACCTTGCCGCGGTGCTGGTGGCACCCAGAGCTCCGGCCGCGTACGGCACTCGCGCTCCTGGTCGGCGTCGCGTGCGCGTGGGCGATCATGCCGTCCGTGAGTCAGGCTCGTGTCGTCGCGGTCGCCGACCAGAACGCGCGGACGTTCGATGATCCGGTCTGGCAGTCGCTCGAGCTCGAGCACACCCGCATCGCGGTGGCCTGGGACATCGCGACCGGCGATCCTGATACGCGCGCCGTTCGGTCGCTGGATGCCGCGATCGCCGCCGACGTCAACGTCCTGGTGACCTGGATGCCGTCGGTGAAGGCGCTCCCGACGAAAGCGGAGTTCACGAGCGCCTTCGTAGCGTTCCGCCGGCGCTGGCCCGCGATCCGCGAGTTCGCGACGTGGAACGAGCCGAACCTGAGGGGCCGGAGGACCGCCAGTCGGCCCTACCTGCTCGTGCGGTACTGGAAGGCGATGAAGGCCAACTGCCCAGGCTGCACGGTGCTGGCGCCTGAGCTGGTGGATTTTCCTTCAGCCCCGGCCTGGGCTCGTCGATTCGAGAAGTCGCTCGGTCACAGCAAGCTCACCTGGGGCCTGCACAACTACGGCGACGCCAATCGCTTTCGCCTACTCAAGGAGTCAGTCACCGCGAAGATGCTGCGGGCGGTCAAGGGATCGATCTGGCTGACGGAGACGGGCGGCTTGGTCGATGTCCCCGGCTTCCCATATGACGAGGCGAGGGCCGCGCGGGCGACAGCGCGGGTGTTCAAGCTCGCTGATCTGAGCCCCGAACGGATCTCCAGGGTCTACCTGTACCACTGGCGTGCACCGCCGGGCGGCGCGGGAACGTGGGATTCGGCGCTGCTGTCAGGCGACGATCAGCCGCGTCCCGCATTCTGGACGCTCACGGGAGTGTTGGGCAAGACCGAGGCCGCCCAGCAGGCCCTGACGGCGAGAGATCTCGCGGGCGATCCGGCGCCTGAGCCAGCCGAGCAATTTCTTGGGCTGCGCCCAAGATGCATCCTGGCCCTCAAGTGCGGACGAACCGGGAAGCTCATCGGGTAACGCCGCCGGGGATCCCGCGGCCGGCCGCGCCCAACCCCTCCCAGAACTGACCGGCGGTCGTGTGGGACGGCCAGAGCGTCGGCAACGCTTCTTCGCGCCGCGTCGGTCCTGCGCGCAGGCGAGCGCCCCCATCGTGTGGGCGGTCCACTCGGCGGCGTCGAGGCCGTCGAGGACGAGCCACTCCTGGTGCGTCTCGCCGTCCCGCGCGAAGAGCCGTCCCTTGCCGGCCACGACGATCGACTCCGCCGGCTCGCAATCGTCGCTCGGACGCGATTGCGGGAGCTCGAGCAGCGCCTTCCCGATGTTCGCCGAGAACGATTTGACGAGGTTGGTCAGTACGTTGACGATCACGCCCTCGCCCATTCCGGCTGCCTTGCCGCCGACGTCCGCGATCGCGTCGATCTTGCCGCCGCCGTCGTCGAGGCGGATCGTGATGTCGCCGGTCGCGTAGCTCTGGCCCAGGGTCTCGCGCGTGTTGGCCTCGATCGTGACGGTGCGGTTGGCGGCGTCACTCGACGCGATCGTGACCGGGCCGGTGGACGCATGCCCATCGCGCGCATCCTCACCTCGATCTCGGCCTTGACCGCCGGCGGGCCATCGACGGACTTGACGCGCGCGCCGGGAACGCAGGACACGAGCGTGTCGAGGTCGTTGATGACGCTCCACGCGTGTTCGGCGTCCGGCGCGGCGAAGCCTCAGGGGCTGCGTGTCAGGTGGCTGTCGTGTCGCCCGGCTGCACGAGTCCTGTTTCGTAGGCGGTGATCACAGCTTGGGTGCGGTCGCGCAGATCGAGCTTGGTCAGGATGCGGCTGATGTGCGTCTTGACGGTTGCCTCGGCGAGAAAGGCGGCTGTCGCGATCTCGGCGTTTGAGAGTCCGCGGGCGACGAGGCGCAGGATCTCGAGCTCGCGCGGGGTGAGCTCCGCCAGCAGCGTCGACGTCGGCGTGGCGGCAGATGGACGTTGGATGTACTGCTCGACGAGTCGGCGCGTGATCGTCGGGGCGAGGAGCGTGTCTCCTGCGGCAGCGGCGCGTACACCGGCGACGAGCTGTTCACGGGGGGCGTCTTTGAGCAGGAAGCCGCTGGCGCCGCTGCGCATGGCTTCGTAGACGTATTCGTCTTGGTCAAAGGTGGTCAGCATCACGATGCGCGCGCGCACGTCGGGTCGTTGGAGCAGTCGTCGGGTTGCTTGCAGTCCGTCCAGGCGCGGCATTCTGATGTCCATCAGCACGACGTTTGGCTGCAGCTTGAGGCACTGCTCGATCGCCTCCTCGCCGTCGGTTGCTTCGCCGACGACCTCGATGCCCTCACGAGCTTCGAGGATCGTCCGAAGACCGTCGCGCGCGAGGGCCTGGTCGTCGGCGACCAGCACGCGGATCGCGCTCATCGCTGGGTGAGGGGCAGCCGGGCGCGCACGACGTAGCCGCCGTTGGGTTGGCCGCCCGTTTCGAGCTGCCCGCCGTGCAGTGCGACACGCTCGCGCATCCCGATCAAGCCGTAGCCGTCGCTCTGCGGCTGCACCGTGCGGCGCCCATCGTCGGAGATCTCGACCTCGAGCTGTGTCGCGGAGTAGCGCAGGACAACGCGCACGTGGTCGGGAGCAGCGTGCTTGAGCGAGTTCGTCAGCGCCTCTTGCACGATGCGGTACGCCGCCAGCTCCGTCGCCGCCTCCAGGCCATCGCCTGTGCCGTGGACCTCAAGCGACACGTCTACGCCTGCGACCTTGAGCTGTTCGGTGAGATGTCCCATCTCAGCGAGACCGGGTTGCGGCGCGCGTTGCGCGGCCTCGTCATCTCGTCGAAGCACATCGAGCATGCGGCGCAGCTCGGCTGCCGCCTCGCGCGCGGTCCCCTCGATCGCGGCGAGTCGCTCGCGAACACGACCGGGCTCTTCGTCGAGTGATTCCTGGGCGGCGCCGGCCTGCAGTGCGATCAGACTCACGCCATGAGACACGATGTCGTGCAGCTCGCGGGCTACTCGCGCGCGTTCGTCGGCCGCTGCCGCCTGCGCCTGCTGATTGCGGTCGCGTTCAAGGCGCACGGCGACCTCCTCGAGCACGCCGGCGCGACGGCTGCGGTTGACGAACATGCCGGCGACCCAGCCGACGAGGAGCACAAGCCACCAGAACAGAGCTTCGTTGGCCCACTGGATGAAGCTTGTGAGCAGCGGGTCGTTGAGGTCGTGGATCGCCAGCGCAAACCCGGTCAGCGCGAGCCCGAGCAGCGCGTCGCGTCGTTGCCCGTACGCGGCGACGGAGTACACGGAGATCAGCGCCGGCCCGGACACGGCAAGACTTTCGGGCGCGTTCGCGGTCAGCAGCGCTTGCGCCGCGATCCCTCCCATGACACCAGCGCATGACAGCAGCGGGCGCCGACGGCGCCAGGCCAGCGAGACCGCCGCCAGCAGCAGCGTCGGGCCGCTGATCTCCGGGGGGCCACCGACGTGCTCGTTGACCCAGACATCCCACTGCGTCAACGCGACGAAGATCGCCGCGATCACGATGTCCACCACCAGCGGGCTTGGCCGAGGCAAGCGGGGGCGGGCGGTCATGTCGACACGCTATCGGCAAGGGCCACGCCGCGACATCCGTCGTGCGGCGGATCTGCGTACCTCGCGAGTAGCACGTCGCCGTCACTCCTGCAGTCGAGCACGCAGAGACCCAGGGCCGACGACGCTGACGGAAGGCCGGCTTAGCGTCTGCGCCATACCCGAACAGGAGGCAGGAAATGACCGTCGACAAGGCCCGCAAGCTGATACCGGCGGTGGTCGCCGCAGCAGTGGTCGCGGGCATCGCCATCGCCACGACCTGGGGCGACCCCGCCGTCTCACAGCAGGCGCCCGCCACCGTACAGAAGGCAGCGTTCTCGAAAGACAAGGCAGAACGAGCGACCGACCTCGACCTCGGAAAGAAGGGGCCCAGCGCCGGAGATCGCATCGTGACCCGCGGGCCGCTGTTCGACCGCGCCAGCACCTCCAAGCGGATCGGCAGCTACACCGCAGAGCTCGTGAACATCGATCCGGCGTCGCTGCTTACGCAGATGACGGTCACCGTGATCTTCCCCGACGGCCAGCTCACCGTAGGCGGCTCGCTGCCATTCCGGCGCACGCTCACCCGGAGCGGTGCAGTGCTGCCGATCACCGGCGGAACCGGCGCATACAAGCACGCCAGCGGAACTGCGACGGTGCACTCGCGCAAGCTCAGAGGAGACGAAGGCTTCCTCTTCAACTTCGAGATCGCGACGCGCTAACGCGGTGGGGCACGTCTACGCGGCCTGGCGTTGCGCCCGGCCGGCCTTGGCCTCATGCGATGATCGCATCACGTGCACCGCGTCTGGCGCTCGTCATCGCAGCCGCCGGCTTCGGGGGGG
>DASYVZ010000568.1:0-1989 GCA_035936515.1 Solirubrobacteraceae bacterium
CGCATGATCCGGTCGATGTGCTCGCGCTCGAGGACCTCGTGCTCGAGCAGCGCCCGTGCGAACTCCTCGAGCTTGTCGCGCTGAGCGCTCAGCAGCTCGGTCGCCGCGCGCGCGGCCTCGAACGCAAGCTCCTGCTGCTCCTGATCGCGGATCCGCCGAAACTGCTCTGAGTCCGTGGCGCCGTCGGCAATCGCGCGCTGTGCGGTCCCGGCGGTGCCCATCGCATAGTCGTAGACCATCGCGCGGGCGACCTCCGAGACGCGCCTCAGGTCGTCCGCCGCGCCGGTCGTCACCTCGCCGAAGACGATCTGCTCGGCGATGCGGCCGCCGAGCAGCACGGTCATGTGGTCGATGAGCTCCTCGCGGGTCTTGAGGTAGCGATCCTCGTCGGGCAGGTTGAGCGTGTAGCCCAGCGCGCGGCCGCGGGGGATGATCGAGATCTTGTGGACCGTGTCGACGCCGGGCAGCAACTCGGCGCAGAGCGCGTGGCCGGCCTCGTGGAATGCGACGACGCGCCTCTCGTGCGCGTTGAGCACGCGGCGCGACTGCACGCCGGCGATGACGCGCTCGAGCGCCTGCTCGAAGTCCTCGCTCGTGAGCTGGTTGCCCGCGCGCCGCGCGCAGCGGATCGCCGCCTCGTTGCAGAGGTTGGCCAGATCGGCGCCGGTCAGGCCGCTCGTCCGCGCGGCGATCGCCTCGAGCTCGACGCCGGGCCCGAGCGGCTTGCCGCGGGTGTGGACGCCGAGGATCCGCTCGCGGCCGCCGATGTCCGGCGGCGAGACGAAGACCTGGCGGTCGAAGCGGCCGGGGCGCAGCAGCGCGGGGTCGAGCTTCTCGAGCAGGTTCGACGCCGCCATCACCACGACGTCGCCGGTCGAGTTGAAGCCGTCCATCTCGACGAGCAGCTGGTTGAGCGTCTGCTCGCGCTCGCTGGAGTTGTCCGAGCCGCGGCGCCCGCCGACCGCGTCGAGCTCGTCGATGAAGATGATCGCCGGCGCGTGCTTGCGCGCCTCGCGAAACAGCCGCCGGATGCGCGAGGCGCCGAGCCCGGCGAACATCTCGACGAACGAGGCCGCCGACTGCGAGAAGAACTGCGCCCCGGACTCGTGCGCGACGGCCTTGGCGAGCAGCGTCTTGCCGGTGCCGGGCGGCCCGTGCAGCAGCACACCGGCCGGCACGCGCGCGCCGAGGTCGCGAAACCGCTTGGGGTCGCGCAGGAACTCGACGACCTCGCGCAGCTCGTCCTTGGCCTCGTCGACGCCCGCGATCTCGTCCCAGCCGATCGACGACTTCGCCTCGGGCTTGATCTGCACGGGCTTCGTGCGCGGCATCATCTTCAGCGTTCTCCACAGGAAGAACGCGATGATGAACATGAACATGATCATCGCGACGCCGGACCATTCGGTGCCGAACTCCTTGACGGCGTCTGTCCAGCTCTGGTTCATCCTCGACCTGCTATCGGCAGGCCGAGCGTCGAGCTTCAGTCCGGCTGGACGGGTGCCGCCTCGACGCGCAGGATCTCGGCCAGCGCCGCGCGACCGACCTCGAGCTGGGGCTCGCTGGGCTCACGCGTGCCCAGCAGGCGCTGCAGCTCGTGACCGGGCTTGCGCAGGATCCGGGTGACCACGCTGCCGGAGTGACGCTCGGACCAGACGAACACCTCGACGGCGACGCCGAGCGACGCGACGCCGAGCGCGAAGTGCGCGGCGGGGCCGGGGCGCTCGATCGCCCGGCGCAGCAGCGCGCCGCCCGCGAGGTTGGAGGCCAGCAGCGGCGCCATGAGGTGCGAGCCGCAGCGGTCGTGCTCCTTGGCGGCGTCGGCCGCGTCGGGGTCGTCGTTCTCGTAGGCGGCGATCGCCTTGTGCTCGACGCCGTGGTACTCGGCGAGCTCGCCGCCGCGCAGCGCGACGAAGCTCGGCAGCAGCGAGACCGCCCCGACCAGGACCTCGGAGCCCGCGCCGGACTTCAGGCGACCGCGCAGCAGGCGGC
>DASYVZ010000569.1:0-1582 GCA_035936515.1 Solirubrobacteraceae bacterium
GTGCTCGCGGCGGCGGGTCATCGCGTGCGGCGCCGCCAGCCGGGGCCGGCGGGGCTGACCCGGCGTGAGCTCGAGGTGCTGCGGCTGCTCGCAGGCGGCCTCTCGACGAAGCAGATCGCCCAGCAACTCGTCATCTCACGCAAGCCGGTGCGCAACCACGTTCAGCACGTCTACGCCAAGACGGGCGTGTCCAACCGCGCGCAGGCGAGCCTCTTCGCCGTCAAGCACGGGCTGCTCTCCGACATCCCGCCGCTTTGCTCCCGTAGCGGCGAGCAAAGATCAGGCCGCTGCCTCATGCGCATGCCTGGTGGCGCGCGTACGGTCAAACGGCGTTCGCAGACTACGAGATGAGGAGCGTGAGATGAGCGGAAGCACGACGACGATCGAGGTCAAGAACTTCGACGCGCCCGACGAGGCCCGGCCGTTCGAGGCGCGCGGCGAGATCCGTCTGGTGAAAGTCGGCGGCAAGGAGGTCGGCAGGGGGGTCTTCGAGCCCGGCTGGCGCTGGAGCGCGCACGTCAAGCCGATCGCCGGCACCGAGTCCTGCGAGTTCCCGCACTTCATGTACGTGCTCGCGGGCCGGATGCGGGTGCTGATGGACGACGGCGACGAGGTCGAGTTGCGGGCGGGTGATGTCGCCGCTATCCCGCCCGGCCACGATGCCGAGGTGCTCGGCGACGAGCCGTGCATCACCGTCGATCTCGGCGAGGAGGACGCCGACTACGCCAAGCGCGCCTGAGGCCCGCGCGGCCGTTGGATCGCCGATGATGAGCCTCATGGAGCGGCGCATCAGCCTCGTCACGCTCGCAGTCGCCGATCTCGCGCGGGCCAAGTCGTTCTACGAGCAGCTCGGATGGCACGGTCAAGAGGTGCAGGAGACGGTCTTCATACAGGCCGGCGGTATCGCCGTCGTCCTCTGGGGACGCGACAAGCTGGCGGCCGACTGCGGCCTGCCGAACACTCCGGCAGGGGGCTTTGGCGGCATCGTCCTCGCGCACAACGTGCGCTCGGCGGGCGAGGTGGACGAGATCGTCGCCGCGGCGGCGAGCGCCGGTGCGACCGTCACCCGCCCGCCGGCCGAGACGTTCTACGGCGGCTACGCCGGCGTCTTCACCGATCCCGACGGCCATGTTTGGGAGATCGCGTACAACCCCGGGTTTCGCCTTGAAGTGGAGGGTGCGCTGACGCTCCCCAACTTCGGCGTGAGCTGACAAGCGGGTCGCCCTCGGCGGAGCGTCCTGCCGCAGCCGTTGCGCGGAATCGTCACGAAGCGCGCGTCCGCCCGCGTACCGCACCGCCTAGCTTCAAGTCGTGTCCGACCTCGATCGTCCGCGGCTGGCGCTCTACGTCGCGCTGGCCCTCGTCGTGTGCCTGCTGGGCGCCCGCTATCTCGTCGCGCAGGCTTCCTCACCGGGGGCGGCCGGGGGAGAGCCGAACTCGGGCGCGGCGGCGGGTTCCGACGCGGCCGGGCGCGGCGGGTCACCCGACGGCGCGTCCTCCTCGGTCCGTCTGGAGCGCGCCGACGGCGGGCGGGTGACGGTGCACGTTGCCGGCGCCGTTCGGCGCCCGGGCGTCTACCGGC
>DASYVZ010000570.1:0-7725 GCA_035936515.1 Solirubrobacteraceae bacterium
TCGGTGTCCGGCGCAATGACCGGCTCGCGACCGGCCGCATCGAGCGCGACTACCGCAACCAGCCGAAAGCAGGCGGGCGATCATCGACAGCGCGGAGTTGCCACTGCTCGTCTTTGAGTCCGAGGATGCCGCCACCGCCCCCCGCGAGCGGATCGCGGCGGCAGTGCCTGACACAGTGACGCTCGAGGGCGTCGAGGTGCGCGAGGTCGTGGCGCACGCCTGAACGCACCGGCAGCGGTGACGCGCAGGCTGCGAAGTACCAAGGCGTGGCGCGCCGCAGAGCAGGCGAAGCTTGACGGGTGACCGGTCGCGCCAGCGCGCCGCAGAGATCGCCGATTGCCCGCCACCGCGCCGGACAGAACCATGCTGCGTCTGCCACCAGGCGGCGGTGCTATGCGCTCGCCGCTTCGGGATCAGGACGCACGACCACTGTGTCGGCGACGGGAATGATCTCGTCGGCGGGCAGATCGGCCCGCTGTGCGTGCTCACAGATCGCCTCCGGGCTACTCGCCTGATAGATGCAGACTGTGCCCACCGGGCCTGCGCCCTCGTCGAGCACGTAGCTACGAATCCACCGGATGTCATCGGACATCTCATCACCGGCCTGCTTTGAGCGCCCGGCAGCCTCCTCGAGCTCTTTTCCTGAGCTCCACCCGTTGCGCCGAAGAATCACGTAGGTCTGCACCATCAACCTCCTTTCGCGGGTGCAGCGACACTACTCCCGGCTCAACCGAGCGGTCAACCGTGTCGCGCGCGTTCCCGCTGAGGGACCGGCTATCGAGCTGTTCAGCGCAACCGGCGAAGATCGCCTCGCAAGGGGCGGTGCGGCGGCGCCCGTCTTGGCGGGCTTGACGGCCGCCGCCGTCGTCAACCGCGAGCCCGGCATCCGCTGATCGCGTCGCGTGTTAGTCCGCGGCGCGATAGACGCGAACGCGGCGTATCGCTCCAATGCGTGGCGGCTAGCCTTAGCGTGTGACGCTAATCCTCACGTGTTTGCTCCCTGAGCACGTGGTGCAGGTCTCAGACTCCCGGTTGACGCGGGTGGTCGACGAACAAGATCGAAGTTTTCGACGAGCATGCTTGGAAAGCCGTCGTGGTTGAGTCGGCCATGGTGGTGGGTTACTCCGGCTTAGCGAACTTCGCTCCCGACGGAAGAAGCGAGCCAACGGACCTCTGGCTGCTAAATCAGCCAGGGCTCCGCCGCATAGAAGGGTTTCGAGCCGCGAAGTCTCTTGCTTCAACCGCGACGAAGCGTTTCGCGCGTCTCAGTCCTCGCATTCCACCGGCATCTCGACGACACGCGCGGGTTAAGCGTCGCGCACGCGCAGGTTCACGCCCGCGCACTAAGCGACGTGGAGATTCGAGAGAGCTACCTGCGCCAGAAGCGCGAATTCGAGCGCGACAAGTTCCGATGACGGGCCTACGTCGTCCGACCACGCTCCTCGCCGTTCTCGTGAAACCGTGCGAATATCGCCGTCGACCCCAACCGTGACGGTGCCCCGCGCGCGGCAGCGCACCGCAACGGCGGTGCGCTGTCCTCAGACGGGGCTCTAGGCTTACCGGACCGCGCGGTGCGGACACAGGCAACGCCGCTCGCGACCCCGACCCGGGGCCTCGCGGCCTTGACGGGGCCGCGGCGGGCTCGTGATCTGCTGCCGAGGCTGCGCTGGGCTCGCCGCCGCCCGAGCGCCATCGGAGACATAGGCTGGCGCAGAGTCGAGGCTGCCTCGCCGCACATATCGCGCTTGAGGTTCGTCTTTGGAACGAACCGCGTGTACCGGTAGAGCGACCCAGACGCGCAGATCCTCACGCCAGCTGAGGCAAGGCGGACACGGCGGCGCGGGTGCGCTCAGGCGCTGCGCCGGCGGTTCGGCAGTGGGAGAGCTGGTTCAGAGTTCTGGCCCGTTCGCGTACCGCTGACGCACCGGCGCCGGACCTCGCCTCGAGCCCGACTCGCTGCTGAGTTCAGGCGAAACGGAGCGTGCACCCCGCTTTGTGGCCGATGCGATACTGGCGTTCATGGCAGAGCGTGTACGTGAACCAGACGACGATCGGCAGCCCGAGCACGATGCTCGCTGGCGGCTCGATCCGTGGCGCCCGGTTCGTGGTAGGAAGCCGAAGCCGAACGGCGGGACCGGAGGCGCCGGCGTACGCGAGCCGCGTGATCCATCGCCCCGTTCAAGTAGCGCCTCGACGGCACGAGCGGTACGCCGGGATGGGTGACTAGCAAGCGCGATTGCGCGTCGTCGCTTGAGCAAGAGCGGTAGCGCCGGCCGCGGCAGCAGCGTCCCGTGGGCCTTCGGCTGTGGGACGCGCCGGCGAGCTGCCAGCCCTCCCCTCCCCCGACCCGCTCGCGTCCCGCTGGAGGACCGGCTGGGGCGACGATGTCGAGTTTCAACCGAGAGCGGAAGCCCAATGCGACGGGATTCCGCGCACTGCCGCCCTGCGCGCCGACCGGCGCTGACGGCGAGCCGGCGGCGCGCCTAGCGGTCTCCTCCTAGTGGCGCCGTTGTTGGAGCGCTACGTGGTGCAGCTCACGCGAGAGCCTGCTCATACGCGGTCCTGATAACGATCTCCGGAGCCGGCAGCATCCCGCCGCCGCTGTTGCGGCAGATGACGACGCTAATGCCGTTTGGTAGAGCCATCCAAGCCGAACTGTGGTTGGGCACGGCTCCGTTGTGCCAGAACGCATCGCCGTCAGGCACGTCCGTACGGAAGAGGCCCAACCCGACCTCGGGGTTGGTCTGCGCGCGGTTGTCCCGCATGGTCTTCCAGATGCCACGCAGCGCTACGTTTTGCGCGAGTTCCGGGCGACCGAAGAGCTTGACCTCGGATCCCGCGCGGAGTCGGTCGATGAAATGAGCGTACTCTCGCGCTGACATCGTCCACCAGCCCGCCCCAACGAACTCCTGTGCCCGGGCGAGGGTGTTGCTCTCGTGAAAACTCTGCTGATTCACGAGGCTGGCGTAGTAGCGAGTCTTTGGTGGCGGCCCGGTGTAGACGACGTCCACGTCAGGGAGGCCACACGGCTTGAGGATCTCCTTCTTGACGTGCGCGATGTGCGCCTTGCCCCAGTCGCTGTCCGAGGCGCCGCGCGCAATCATCGCGGCACGACTAACTGTTGGCAAAGTGAGAAGCGGCAGCAGGAAGCGCGTCAGGTCGAAGTTGTCGTTGGCGTACCTGTGCGAGGCGGGAACCTTGGGGACAGGCAGCTTGAGCTCAGAAAACTCAGGCAGACCCTTCGCGAACCGCGCCTTCAGAGCGTTTTGCGTGGTGCCGTTCTGGAGCAGCCCCGTGGTGTGTGTCAGGACCATCCGGTAGGTGACCTTCTTCGCGTTGGGGCCCATTTCCCACCCTACGAGTTCCTGATGAATCGGGTCGTCGATGCTCTTGCCCCTCTCGCGCAGCGCACGGACGATCGCGGCCGCGCTGATCGTCTTGCCCATGCTCCCCATGGAGAAGCGGACGTTCGAGTCGAACTTCTTCTCACCGATCACCGCCCATCCGCCGCTCGTCGAGAGCTTCAGTGTTCCACTCTGGTAGATCGCGACCGCGTACCCAACAAAATTTCCGTCGAGCTGATCTTTGATGCCCGTCATGAGCTTCTTGAGGTCGACAGCCATCGCCCAAACCTAACCGACGCTCGGAGACAACTGGGTTTTTCCGCTTGCGGATCCTTGAGAGCGGCGTGCTGAGGTCCGTCCCACGCGGCGGCAGCGCGACAAGCATCTGGCCGCGATGCCGATGCCGCCGCAACGCAAGGACAGGGGCACCGCTGCCGGCCGGCGCGTCACCGCCTCGGTTGCCGGTCGGCTGCGCGGTGCGCCGGCTGGTCAGTCACGTCCCGCCCGCGCGCGGCGTCCCGCTGAGTGACCGGCTATCGGCTTGCCCCGCGGTCCCGATGAGAGTGCTCTCTGCAGGCGCGAGGAGCGCTCGCACGGCTCGATCGCAGAGCGCCCCTGCTCGCGCCTTCCGACACTCTGCGCACGGCCGACCTGTGCCGGTGAGGGCTCCGTACGCGGAAGTCCCGCTGGCCGGGCGGCTGCTGGGACGAGCCCAGCAAGCGCGGCGCTTTCGCGATCTTGACGCTCTTTGCCGCGCCGGTCCCGGTTGCCGTTCGGTTGTGGGATACCTGCACGCCAGCGGCTCCTCGCGACTATCTCGGCCAGAGGAGCCGCAGCTCGTTGGCGTAGATGCCGTAGATGTACGGGCCTGATCGCTCCGCAACACCCATGATCCGCGAGAGGTTAGTCACGATCCGCTCGGCCTGCTCGATGCCGCGAAGGTTCGCGTTGGTGAGGCAGAAGGCGCGAACACCATGTTCGACGAGGGGCTGCAGCTCGGCAGGGCGATAGCGGACCTTCGCGTCCTTCATCAGGATGATCCAGCCGCGCCGTCCAGCGTTCCCGATCCATTCCTCGTCATCGAGGCCTTGACCAATCCGCTCGCCATCGACGTCCGCCATCACGTGCACGATCGCTCCCGCTGCGCGCAGAGCGTCCGGAACGACGTGCCGACCTAGGCTGCGGTCGATAAAGAACTCAGGCGGCGAGCCGGAGGGCAACGCGGATGACGTCCTCCACCTCAGGCGCAGGAACGCCGAAATCGGCGGCGATGTCAGCGAATCCGTCGCCGGCCTGGAAGCGATCGACGAGATCCTCGACTCGAGCGCCGCCGTGCACGACAAGCGGCTGACCGAAGGCCTGGCAGGGGTCCACGAGTACCTCTGCGGTCGCGTAGGCGGGAAGCCTCAACTGCTCTGCCCAGCCGTCGTCGCCGTAGGTGATGCGCTTGAGGTAGCCGCGGATGATCTCCTCGAAATGCTGTTGTCCCGTTCGCACGACGGTCAGAAGCGCCCGGTCCTCTGTTTGCTTGGCGTAATCGAAGATGACTTCCGCCCCGTCCGTGTACACACGTCGAGACGCCAGCGCGTGATCAAGCCCAAACTCCTGGCTGAGCTTGGCGACTGCCGGACGGATCCGCTGCATCGGGACGCCAGCCCTGCGCAGCGCGCTGAGCACGAAGCCCTCGGCAAAGCCCACAAACGGAACCGTTGCGCTGCGGCCTGCGCGCGGAAAGACCGTTACCAGCGGCTCAGCGGCCGGCGGGTGCGCCCATAGGTGCAGCGTCGACACGGGGACATCGAGGTACGCGGCGCTCTCCCGCAGCGTGAACAGCGGCCGGTTTAGCCGTGGATCATCCGGGGGGAGTGCTGCGAGGGCTCTGCTTGTCGTTGCCACGAAGCGATCGTACCCCGTGTCCCTGTCGCCGCCACGATTGCGACCGCGCCGGCACGCACAGGCTCCATCCGCGACGCGCTGCGCAGAAACGTCCAGATCCCGGTGGCGGGCCCGGCTGCCGACGAGCTCAGACGACAGAACCTCCGCGCCACCGGCGCCGTCGTCCGCACAAGCTTCGCTCAGGGCGTGTCGGGCCGTCCGTTCATCACCAGGCTTAGCACCGAACGGACCGTCAAGTTCCGGGTCCCGGCAGAGGTTCGGCTGTGGACGCCTACGCCGCCGCGCCGCGCCGCCGTCGCTCGTCGAGGCTGACAAGGTAGCCGTAGCCCAAGCCAGCGACGCAGGCCGCCAGCATCAGCCGCTTGTAGAGGTGCCATGTGGAACCGCCCGCCACGCGGCATGCCACCAGCATCAGAGCATCGGTCGCCGCCCTCTTCGCCAGCCGCGAGTTTCTGGAGGAGACGAGACGTCGACTTCTCTCCATCGGCCGAGTCTGCCACTTGTGCTTGCTCACGACTACGGGTTAGACCGCACCTGAATGGATTAGCTGACCCGCGGCATGCGCGCGCCGCGCTTCCCGAGAACCGTTCGGCCGTGGGACCGCCAGCGCACTTAGACGCGGCGGCGCGGCCGTGGTGCACCGTGTTGGGAGAACGTCGCTTCCGCGTCCGATGACGTCCACTCGCAACAGGGTCTCCGACCTTGTGTACGTCGCCGCTCAGAACGATCATGCAGTCAAGGGCAACGAATGGAGTCGGCCATGACCGAGGACGGCAAGAGGTCAGATGGTTTGTTCGCACGCTGGCGGGAGCACCGCCGCGCGAAGCGCCAACGAGCACTGGAGCGCGAGTACTTCGAAGACGAGCGCCTGAGTTCAACGACCCGCGCGTACACCGACGGCGACAACCACGCCAGGCGCTGGACGTCCTTCCTCGGCGGAGGCAGCGGCGGCGCCTGACAGAGACCCGCCACTACCACATGCCACGCCCCGCGCGTTCCGCTCAAGGTTCGACAGTGGGACGAGCGAAAAGCGCCCGGTGAGGGACCGGCTGCGGGACGCACGTGAAGTCCGGACGGTCCCTCCCGTGCGGGCTCCGCGTGGACTAACGACAAACCCGGCCGCCCCGCTCGCGGCGGCAACGAAGCCCGCAGGTTCATCTTCACGACGCTGACCGGCGAGCCCGTCCGGCACAGCTTGTTCTGCAAGTGCGGGTCGCGCCGGTGCCCGCGCACCCGTTCCACGACCTCCGCCACACCCTGCGCAGCGTGGCTGATCGGGACAACGCGCGCCACCTTGCTTCCCCAGGGTTCGCGGCCCGGGGCCGCGGGCAGACCCCACAGATGCTCTTGCGATCCGGCACGACCCGAGCGTGTTCGTGAGCCGCAGGTTCTGGCGGCGCGAGGAGCGCACGCTGTGGCGCCTCGTCGGCAGAGGATCACGGCGAGGTCGGACTCTGCCCAGCCGCGCGGGTGACGTGTTGCGCCAGCCCGTCACGTGGGCCGTCTTTGCCGGTGCGCTGTCGCTGACAGGGCCTCGCGGTCGGCGTGCCGTCCTGCGCGGCCTGACGTGCTCAGCGATCGCCGCCGCAGTGCAGTTCCCATTCAAGCTTGTCTTTCGGCGCCCGCGTCCGCTCGGGGCGCGGCTGCTGAGAACCGAACGCCGCACGTCAGCGTTTCCGTCCGGCCACACGGCAAGCGACCTGTCGTTCATGTTCGCAGCGTCACAGGAGATCCCGCTGTTGATCGCGCCGCTGTCGGCCGCGACGCTGGGCTCGCACTGGTCGTTGATGCGCTCTCGCATCCACTACCCCAGCGACATCATCGCCGGTGGCGTCGTCGCCGTGGCGGTCACCGGCACGGCCTGGAAGCTATGGCCACCCAGCGCCCGCCGCGGCCGGCCCCCGGCGCGCGCGGCCGGCGACCACCACGCGCCGGCGAGCGATGCACCGCATCCACGCAAGCGCGCTGTCATGCGCTTTGTCACCAACCGGATGCTCAACCCGCTCACCCGGCCGCTGCTCGCGCTCGGGCTGTGGCCTCGCACGCAGGCGCTGATCGAGACGACCGGCCGCACGAGCGGCCAACCGCGAACGGTGCCCGTCGGCAACGGGCTGCGCGGCGACGCGTTTTGGATCGTCACCGAGCACGGTTACAGCGCCGACAACGTCAAGAACATCCAGCACGACCCCCGCATGCGAGTCAAGGTCGGCCGACACTGGCACCACGGCACCGCGCACATCCTCACCGACGACGATCCGCGCCAGCGACTGCGCTGGCTCAAGCGGCCCGTCAACGACGCGCTGTTGCTGCTGATCGGCACCCAGCAGCTCACCATCCGCGTCGACCTCGAAGCCACGGAACGCCGCCCCTCCGGCCCTTGAGGCCTGTCACGTCAGCCAAGCGCGCCACGCAGCACCATTGGCGTTGGCACGCTTGTCGATTAGCCAGTCGCCGATCTGGTGGCCGGCGGGGGTCTCGGCCGACG
>DASYVZ010000571.1:0-1884 GCA_035936515.1 Solirubrobacteraceae bacterium
GCGAACGGTGCTGCTGGCCGGCGCCGGGCTGACCGACGCGGCGCTCGACGCGGCGCGGGGTGAGCTGGCGGCGGCGGCGCGCGCGACGCTGGGCAGCGGTGAGGATGGCCAGGACAGCAGCGAGCTCGAGGTCGCCTACGAGGTGCGCTACCGCGGCCAGGCGCATGAGCTGACCGTGCGGGATCTGCCCGGCGCAACGGTCAGCGCGCTGCGCGAGGCATTCGAGACCCAGCACGCAGACCGCTACGGCTACCGCGACGCGGACACGCCGATCGAGGTCGTGACGATCCGCGCCACGGCGCGCGTGCCGGCTCCAGAGTTCGATCTCGCCGCCGGCGACGCGGCGGGCGTGCAGCGCACGCGGCGGACCGTTGTCTTCGGCGCCGAGGAGCACGACGCCGAGATCGTGCGCGGCGAGCCCGCGCCGGGCGAGCGGATCAGCGGCCCAGCGGTGTGCGAGCTGCCGGAGGCGACGCTCGCTGTGCCGCCCGGCTGGTCCGGCCGCGTCGACGACACCGGCACGATCGTGCTCGAGCGAGAGGGGGCACCGGACGCATGACGCTCGACGCGATCGACCTGCAGGTCGTCACCGGCGCGCTGCGCGCGGCGTGCGAGGAGATGGGTGCGGCGCTCGTGCGCAGCGCGCACTCGGCGAACATCAAGGAGCGCCGCGACTGCTCGAGCGGCCTGTTCGACGCCGCCGGCGACATGATCATGCAGGCCGAGCACATCCCGGTGCACCTCGGCGCGATGCCGGCGGCGGTCGCCGCGGTGCTCGGCGAGGATCACTCGCAGGGCCGCCCATGGATCCTCAACGACCCGTTTCGCGGGGGCACGCACCTCCCCGACGTCACCGTGATCACACCCGTGCTCGAACCGGCGAGCGGCGCGCTGCTCGGGTTCGCGGCCAACCGCGCCCACCACGCCGACGTCGGCGGCCGCGTTCCCGGCTCGATGCCCGCCGACTCCACCACCCTCGCGGAGGAGGGCGTCGTGATCGCCCCGCAGGTGCTCGACGATGCGGCGATCGACGAGCTCGTCGGGCAGATGCGCCAGCCCGACCAGCGTCGGGCGGACCTGCGCGCCCAGCTCGCCGCCAACCGGATCGGTGCGCGGCGCCTCGTCGAGCTCGCCGAGCGGCTCGGCGCGGAGCGCCTGCGCGAGGCGACTGCGGCGGTGCTCGACTACGCCGAGCGGCGTACCCGCGCCTGCATCGCCGCGCTGCCCGACGGGCCGCGCGAGGCGCGCGACGTGCTCGAGGCAGCCGACGGCGACATCGAGCTGCGGCTTGTCGCGACGGTGGACGGCGACCGCCTTGTCCTCGACTTCACCGGCAGCGCCCAGCAGCACCACGGCAACCTCAACTGCCCGCTGGCGGTGACGCGCTCGGCCGCCTACTTCGCCGTGCGCGTGCTGACCGACCCCGACGTGCCGCCCAGCGCCGGCGCCTACCGGCCGATCGAGGTGCGCGCGCCGGAGGGCTCGCTGCTCAACGCCGGCAGCGGTGGCGGCGGCGGTGAGGCGCCCGCGGTGGCGGGCGGCAACGTCGAGACCTCCAGCCGTGTCGCCGACCTCGTCCTCGCGGCGTTCGGGCGCGCCCTCGGCCAAGGCACGATGAACAACATCACGCTGGGAACGGAGGAGTTCACCTACTACGAGACGCTCGGCGGCGGCCAGGGCGCCTGCCACGACGCCGAGGGTCCGAGTGCGGTGCACGTCGCGATGTCCAACACGCTCAACACGCCGGTCGAAGCGCTCGAGCTCGAGTTCCCCCTGCGCGTCGTGCGCCACGCGATCCGCCGCGGCTCGGGTGGGACCGGACGCCACCGCGGCGGCGACGGGATCGTGCGTGAGCTCGAGGCGCTGGCGCCGATGTCCTACGCG
>DASYVZ010000572.1:0-3369 GCA_035936515.1 Solirubrobacteraceae bacterium
GCGATCGAGCTGCCGTGGGCGCGCCGCCGACGCCTGCGCGCCGAGCGCGGCACGGTCGCGCTGGGGGTCGCCGCGTTCAGCCTGACCGGCGCCGTGCTCGGCGGCGAGATCGTGCGGATGCTGCGCGCGCGCATGCATGCGCACCCCGAGCTCGATGCGCTCGAGACCGCCGATGTGGCCGTGCGCGAGACGGTCGCCGTCGCGGTCGCCGGTATCGAGAGCATGAGCCCGCGCGAGGCCGCGCAGCTGAACCTGCTCGCGTCGTTCTCGCTGACGTTCGCGGGCGCGCGGGTGTGGACCTACCTCATCCGCCGGGGTGGGCCGGACGGGCCCTTTCGCGACCTCGTCGTCGGCGAGCGCCACATCCACCACTTCGTTCCGGGCATCGTCGTCGCGTTCCTCGCCGGCGGGGCGGCCGTGATCTCCCGCGACGCGCGGATCGAGGGGCGGGCGGGCCGGCTGCTCGCGGTGCCGTTCGGCGCCGGCGTCGCGCTGACGCTCGACGAGTCGGCGCTGCTGCTGCGCCTCGACGACGTCTACTGGAGCGAGGAGGGGATCATCAGCGTGCAGATCACGCTCGCCGCGCTTGCGCTGCTGTCATCGGCGACCCTGGCCCGGCGCGCGCTGCGCCGCGGGGAGCGCCGGCTGCGCGGGCAACCGGCGCCCGCACCCGCGTCCGCGGCCCCTACGCCGCCGCCCGCAGGCGCTCGCCCTGCATCCAGATGATCTGCTCGCGGCCCGGGCCGACGCCGACGAGCACGATCGGCACCTTGACCTGCTCTGCGATGAAGTCCAGGTAGTCGCGCGCGGCCTGCGGCAGGTCGCAGGGAGAGCGACACTCGGTGATGTCTTCGCTCCAGCCCTCGAGCTCGATGTACTCGCCGCGGGAGTGGTGCAGGACCGACTGGTGGTACGGGAAGTCCGTGAAGTGCGCGCCTTCGAGGCCGCTGTAGGCGGTGCAGACCTTGATCTTGTCGAAGCCCGTGAGGACGTCGAGCTTCGTGATGACGAGCGCCGTCAGGCCGTTGATGCGCGAGGCGTAGCGCAGCGCCGGGATGTCCAGCCAGCCCGTGCGCCGGGCGCGGCCGGTCGTCGTGCCGAACTCGCCGCCGCGGGTGCGGAGATCCTCGCCGACCTCGTCGTCGAGCTCCGTCGGGAAGGGTCCTGAGCCGACGCGGGTGACGTAGGCCTTCGCGATGCCCCAGACCTCGTGGACGTCCTTCGGCCCGACCCCGGCCCCCACGCACGCCGCGCCGGCGATCGGGTTGGAGGACGTGACGAACGGATACGTGCCGTGGTCGATGTCCAGCAGCGCGCCCTGCGCGCCCTCGTAGATGACGAGCTTCTCGGCGTCCAGCGCGTCCCAGACGATCCGCGCGGTGTCCGCGATGTGGCGCTCCAGGCGGTGGCCGTAGGTCAGGTAGGCCTCCGTCATCGACTGCAGGTCCAGCGACGGGTCCTTCGCGTAGGGACGCAGGCTCAGGCGCTTGGGGTCGATCGCCGCGGTGATCTTCTTCTTGAGGATCTTCTCGTCGAGCAGGTCCTGCATCCGGATGCCCAGGCGCGCGGCCTTGTCGGCGTAGGCGGGCCCGATGCCCCGCCGCGTCGTGCCGATCTGCAGCTTGCCGAGCTTCGTCTCGCCGGCTGTGTCGAGCAGCAGGTGGTAGGGCATGATCACGTGTGCGTTGGCGCTGATCCGCAGGCCGCTCGTGTCGATCTTGCGCGCGCGCAGCGCGTCGAGCTCGTCGGTCAGCACGGCCGGATCGATGACCACGCCGTTGCCGATGATGCAGCGCTTGCCGGGATAGAGGATCCCCGACGGGATGAGGTGGAACTTGAAGACGTCGCCGTCGCGGATGATCGTGTGGCCGGCGTTGTTGCCGCCCTGGAAGCGGACGATCGCGTCCGCGCGCTCGGCTACGAGGTCGACGACCTTTCCCTTGCCCTCATCGCCCCACTGGGCGCCCACGATGCATATGCCTGGCATGCCGCGGGCGATTCTAGTGCGCGTCTCGTGCTCGGCCGGTGAACGCGCCGTATCGCGCGCTACGCCGAGCGCGCGTCGTGGTGCTGCTGGCGCGCGTCGGCGCCCCACAGCGGCAGCACCTCGCACATCTCCTCCAGGCGCGACACCGTCCGCTCGTTGATCTGCTCGGCAAGCTCGTCGCGCTCGAGGTTCGTCGTGATGATCACCGAGCGCTCGTCCTCGTAGCGCGCGTTGACGAGCGCATACAGCTGCTCGAGCACCCACTCGCTCGTCTTCTCCGCGCCGACGTCGTCGATGTGCAGCAGGTCCACCGCGGTCAGGCGGTCGAGCAGGTCGACGTAGGAGTTGCCGCGCTCGTCGTCGAACGTCGTGCGGATCTCCGCCAGCAGCCGCGGGAGCGAGTAGATCGCGACGCTGCGCCCGGCCTCCAGCGCATGGCGGGACGCGAGCATCGCGAGCGTCGTCTTGCCGGTGCCGACCGAGCCGAAGAACCACAGGCCGCGGCCGTTGTCGAGGTTCTGCTCGATGCGATTGACGTAGCGGCGCACCGCGGCGGTCACCGGGCCGGCGATCTCCGTGACCGGCGGGCGGTCGAAGGACACGCCGCGGTACTTGCTCGGGATGACGCCGCTGAGCGACTTGGCCCGCGCGCGGCTGACGCGCTGCGCGCGGCAGCGGCAGTCGCTGGCGTCGTTTGCGCTCTCGTCGATGACGAAGCCGCTGCCGTCGCACAGGTCGAACGGGCAGCGGTCCTCGGGGACGGGCAACGGGAGGCGGGCGGCGCTCATCGGCACGCCTCGGAGCGTAGGCGACGCAGCGGCGGGTGCAGCGGGAGTGATCCGTTCGGCCGGTTCTCCGCGCAGAGCGCGTGAGGACGTTTCCCCACCGCAGGAGGTTTCGGATGGATCCCTGGACGCTCGGGCTGTTGGAGGTCGCTCCGGTCGCGATCGTCGCCGTGATCGTGTTCCGTCACTTTCGCGATGCACGCCGCGCGGCCGCTGTGGAGGAGGGGGCGCGGGCGCCGCACGCACGTCCGCCGGCGTAGGTCAGGCGGCGGCGGGATTAATCCGCTGCGGGGGGTCGGCGCGCATTGGCCAGCAGGACGTTTCCCCCCCACTTCAGGAGGTTCGCAATGGAAGGCAAGACCCTCGCACAGATCTATGCCGTCGTGCTCGGCGCGGTGCTCGTGCTCGTCGGCATCCTCGGGTTTCTCGTCGAGCCGAGCTTCGGCATCGGCGACGACGCCCAGCGCGGCACGCTGATCGCGTTCGACATCAACGGCTGGCACAACGTCGTTCATCTGCTGTCCGGCATCGTCGGGCTCGTGATGGCCAAGACGGCCGCCAGCGCGCGGCTGTTCGCCATCGGCTACGGCGTCGTCT
>DASYVZ010000573.1:0-4082 GCA_035936515.1 Solirubrobacteraceae bacterium
TCGCTGCCGAAGCCCCAGCAGCGAACGCTGCCGCCGACGAGCACTGCGCAGCTGTGACCGCCACCGGCGCTGATCGCCGTGGCGCTGCCTCCGAGCTCGACCGGTCCAACCGATCCGGGTGGTTCGTTGTCACCGATCGTCTCGACGTTGCGGTAGCCGAGCCGCCCCTCGCCACCGAAGCCCCAACAGCGCACGCTGCCGCCTTCGAGCAGCGCGCAGTTGTGGAAGGCGCCGGCGCTGATCGCCGTGGCGCCGCCTCCGAGCGCGACGGGTCCGGCCGAGCCGGGAGTCTCGTCGTCGCCGATGCTGGGATTGGCCGGGGTGACGGCGCTCGGGTAGCCGAGCCGGCCACCGACGCCGTACCCCCAGCAGCGCACCTCGCCGCCGCCTTGCACGGCGCACGTGTGACCGGACGGATCGGCATCGGTGCCACCACTCACGTCAAGGCCCGCGGCGGCCGGCGACCCGGGTTGTGAGGCCTGCTCGGCGGCCGCGCCCGGCGGGAAGCCGATCGCAGCGGCGACAAGCAAGAGCAGCGCGAGCAACGCCCAGAGGCGCGCGCGCCAACCCACCCCGTGCCAGACGCCTCTGCCGGCGCTCACGTGAAGCTCCCCAGGACGTTCTTGCTCGCGCGCCGCGGCTCGGCTCGGAGGATCGGCGCCCCTGCGATCTCCTCGACCTCCTTCAGCGTGAGCGTCTCGCGCTCGATCAGCGCGGCGGCGACCTTGTCGAGCGCATCGCGAGAGCCGGTCAGAACGTCTCTGGCCAGCTCGCCCGCCTCCTCGACCAGGCGGCGGACCTCGGAGTCGATCAGCCGGGCGGTCTCGTCGGAGTAGACGTGGTGGCCGTCCGGACCGAGCTGGCTGTCGTGGTTGATCGCCCCCACCGCGCTGCTCATACCCATGACGGAGACCATCCGGCGGGCGATGTCGGCGACGCGGGCCAGATCGCTGTCCGCGCCGGTGTTGGGCTCGCCGAAGACGAGCTCCTCGGCCGTGCGGCCGCCGAGCAGGGTCGCCATCCGCTCGATCAGCAGCGAGCGCGAATGGGTGTAGTGCTCGCCGGACTCCGGCAGCCAGGCCGCTCCCAGCGAGCTGCCGCGAGGGATGATCGTCAGCCGGTGCAGCACCCTGCCGCCGGGCAGCGCCATCGCGACGAGGCCATGGCCGGCCTCGTGATAGGCCACCGAGCGGCGGTCCTCGTCGGACAATTTGCGCGCGCCGCCGATGCCGAGGTAGGACCGCTCGATGGCCTCGTCGAGGATCTTCATCGTGATCTGCCCGAGCCCGCGGCGGGCGGCGAGCAGCGCCGCCTCGTTCATCACGCCGGCCAGATCGGCGCCCGACATGCCCTGCGTCAGGCGCGCCACCGCGTCGAGGTCGGCGTCCGGACCCAAGCGCTTGCCGTCGGCGTGCACGTCGAGGATCGCGCGCCGCGCCTCCGCGTCGGGCAGGTCGATCGCGACGTGGCGGTCGAAGCGACCGGAACGGACCAGCGCGGGATCGAGCGTGTCGACGCGGTTGGTGGCGGCCATCACGACGATCCCGGCGCGCGGGCTGAAGCCGTCGAGCTCGACGAGAATCTGGTTGAGGGTCTGGTGGCGCTCGCTGTGGTCGTTGGCCAGCGAGCCGCGTGCGCCGCCGACGGCATCGATCTCGTCGATGAAGAGGATGGCGGGGGCGACCGACCGCGCCTCCGCGAACAGATCGCGCACCCGCGCTGCCCCCTCGCCGACGTAGCGCTGCACGAAGTCCGTTCCCGCCGCCGCGATGAAGGACGCGTTGGACTCGCCGGCGACGGCCCTGGCCAGCAGCGTCTTGCCGCAGCCCGGCGGTCCGGTCAGCAGGTACCCGCGCGGGATCCGCGCGCCCATCTCCGTGAAGCGCTCGGGAGCGCCGAGGTAGTCGCGGACCTCGCGCAGCTCCTCGATCGCCTCCTCGGCGCCGGCCACGTCGGCGAAGGTGACGCGGTCTTCGTGGAGCATGCGCTGCCCGACGGAGCGGTCGCGCATCGACAGCCGGCGCTGGCGCTCCGGCGCCTCGAGAATCCGCTCCAGCGCCTGTTCGAGGTTGTCCTGCGAGATCGCCGTCAGGCCGGCTCGCGCTGCCAGCATCCCGGCCTCGTTGATCACGGTCGCCAGATCGGCGCCCGTCATGCCGACCGCGCGCTCGGCGATCTTCGCGAGATCGACCTCCGCGTCGAGCGGCCTGCCCTTGGCGTGGACCTCCAGGATCGCGTGGCGACCGTGCTGATCGGGCAGCTCCAGCCCGATCGAGCGGTCGAAGCGACCGGGACGCAGCAGCGCCGGGTCGAGCGTGTCGGGCCGGTTGGTCGCGCCGACGAGCAGGATGCCCTGCATCGGCGAGAAGCCGTCCATCTCGGCGAGGATCTGGTTGAGCGCCTGCTCCTGCTCTGCACCTGAGCCGACCGCGGCCATCGTGCCGCCGCCTCGCCGCGATGCGATCGAGTCGAGCTCGTCGATGAAGACGATCGCGGGCGCGTTCTCGCGCGCCTCCTTGAACAGCTCGCGTACGCGAGAGGCACCGACGCCGACGTACATCTCGACGAAGTCCGAGCCCGAGATCGAGTAGAAGGACGCGCCCGCCTCGCGGGCCAGCGCGCGCGCCAGCAGGGTCTTGCCGCAACCGGGGGGACCGAACAGCAGGATGCCCTTGGGCGCCCTCGTCCCGAGCGCGGCGAACTGCTCGGGGCGTGAGAGGAAGTCGGATATCTCGCGCAGCTCTACGACCGCCTGGTCCTGCCCGGCGACGTCGGCGAAGGAGACCCCGGTCTCCTCGGCCGTGATCTTCTTTGCTCCGCTGCCGCCGATCGAGAAGATCCCGGTGCCGCGGCGCGCCGAGAGGATGAAGTACACGAAGACCAGCACGATGATCAGCGCCGGCAGCAGCATCAGCAACGCCGGGAACAGCACCGCCTTCGCGACCTGCTGGTCGATCGTCGTCGGTACGTCGGCCATCAGCAGAACCCTCGCCAGGTCCATGCGCCCCTCGTTGCGGAAGTAGCGCGTGTGGTAGCGGACGGTGCGACCGCCGCGCACGAGCTCGCCGACGACGACGGCGTCGGCGTCGAGGATCTTCGCGTTGCGCACGCGGCCCTCGTCGACGGCGGTGAGGAACTGATCGACCCGCAGGCGCTGCCCATCGACATGCGGGCGCGAGAGCTCGAGCGTCGCGAGGAACAGCGCCAGCAGCAGCAGGATGGCGACCAGGAACCAGGTTCCCATCGAAAGTCGGGGCATCCGAGCCCGTGGCCGCTGTCTGCTGGTCATCTTGCGTCAGCTCCCGGCCGCAACGTTAGACGAAAGAAACCCGGTGCCGTGCAGGCGGTCAGTCGCGCCGGCGCAACGCCCCGCCGATCAGCAGCGCGATCGCCGTGGCGGCGAGAACCAGGGCGAGCAGCCCGAAGGTCCCGATCGGCCGCCCGTCGGATTCCTCCGCGGCGAGCGACGGCTGCGGCGGCACGGGTTCGGCCGCCGCCTCGCCCGATAGGAACGAGCGCTTGTCGAGGATCCCTGAGCCCTTGACGAAGACCCATCCGTCGTGCGCCGCGCGGCGGAAGGCGAAGGCGCCCTCGCGGAAGAGCAGCGGCACGACGGGGACGTCGCGGGCCAGCAGGCGCAGCTGCTCGCCCACCGCCGCCCGTCGCGACGCCAGCTCACGGCTCGCCGCCACGCGCACCGCCAGACGCTCGAAGCGGCTGCTGGCATAGCCGGATCTGTTCAGCGGCGCGCCGGCGCCGAACACCGCACGTAGGAAGGCGGGGTCGTAGGAGGCCAGCGGCGGCGACGTCCAGATCGCCAGCTCGAAGGCCGCTGCGGCGTCGCCTTCGCCGACCGACTCGTCCAGCGCCTGCACGGACAGCGGCTGCAGCTGGGCGTCGACGCCTGCTCTGCGCAGCGCGAGGACGACCTGGCGACCCGCCTCCAGCTGCACCGGATCGTTGTTGGGCGCCAGGACCCTGAGGCGCGGCAGGTCCAGACGCCGCAGCGCCTGCCGGGCGACGTCTACGTCGAAGGTGGGCAGCGCGTCGCGCGGCGCCCAGCGCGACGCCGGGTGCAGATA
>DASYVZ010000574.1:0-2917 GCA_035936515.1 Solirubrobacteraceae bacterium
GTCGAGGAGTCGGCGCCGCTCGTGCTCGCCGCCACCGATCCGGCGCAGCCATACGGCGCGGCCCTGCCGTGGCCGCGCCGCGACGAGGGGGACACGCGCAAGCCCGGCCGCGCGCGCGGCGCCTACGTCGTCCTCGCCGGCGCCGAGCCGGTGCTCTACGTCGACAAGGGCGGCCGCGCGATCGTCACGCTCGTGGCGCGCGAGGACCCGCGCCTGTACGCCTCGTTCGAGGCGCTGGCGCAGTTCGTCACCGGCGGACGCGGGCGCAAGCTCTCGCTGGAACGCGTCGACGGCGAGCCGGTGGTCGGCTCGGCGCTCGAGGCGATGCTGATCGAGCTCGGCTTCCGCGCCGGCCCGAGCAAGCTCACGCTCAGCGCGTGACCTTCGCCGCCGCCGCCTCGATCGTGGCGAGCCACTCGTCGAGCGCGCTCTCGTCGAGCAGCTCGGCCGTCAGGCGAGCCGGCAGCTTGAGGAACATCCGCTGCGCCGGCCACGTGCGCGGGGCGGGCGCCTCGCCGAGCAGGATCACGCGGTGGCCGTCGAGCACCGGGATGTCGGCCGGCATGCCCTCGTTCCAGATCCACGTCTCGGCGTAGGCGAGGTCGGTCGGGTCGGGCAGCTCGCCGCCGGGCAGCAACGCGCCATAGGAGTAGAGGTTCCACACGCCCGTGACGGTCTCGTCGATCTGCTGCGGGGCGGTGCCGCGGGCGACCGCGACCGCGGCGTTCGAGACGCGCGGCTCGTCGCGCGGGAACTCGTCCATGAGCAGCGTGTTGAGCTGGAAGTTCTCGACGATGCCGCTCATCCGCCCGACGATCCCGGTGCGCGTGCCGGGCTCGATCGCGACGTAGGGCTCCTCGTCGAGGACGCTGAGCATCGCGCGCAGCCAGCCGCCCGCCTCGTGGAGCTCTTCGATCTTCTCGGCCACCGGCGCGAGCTCGCCGGCCTCGGCACGCGCCGCGGGATCGACCGACAGCAGCGCGATCGCGCCCGGCCAGATCTCGTGCAGGCGCTGCCAGGCCCCGCGCGCCGAGGGCCGCCGACCGGCGACCTCGTTGAGCGCGTGCGCGTGCTGGTCGGCGAGCCACTCGTCGATCGCGTCGTCGTCGAGGTCGAGGTCGGGATCCGGCTCACCGACCTCGGCGCGCGCCTCGTCGACCATGCTCGCGCAGAGCGGCAGCGTCGTCTGCAGGGCGCCGAGCATCGCCGCGCGAGCGGCCTGCGGGTCGTGGCCGGCCTCGATCATCGCGCCGACGACCCGCGACGCCACGCCGGCGGGCTCGGGATCAAGCGCGTTCATCCCCGCCGCGAGGGTCGCGAGCGCCTCGCGCGACTCGGCGGGCGAGGCGCGGCCGATCGATGCGCCGAGCGTCTCGACGAGGCGGTCCGCGCGGCCGTCGGTCCAGGTGTTGCTGCCGAGCGCTTCGAGCAGCTCGCGGGCGATGCGAACGATGTCAGAGGGCACGCGCGAGACACTAGAAGACTCCTGCGCGCAGCGGCGATACTGAGGCCGCCATGGCCTTCGTTCCTCCTGCCCGCCACCTACTGCGCGCCAGGGATCTGGCGGACGCGCGCTACTTCGATCCGATCGGCGTCGAGGAGATGGCTGCGGCGGCGGGCCTGTCGCGCGCGCACTTCAGCCGCGAGTTCCGCCGCGCCTTCGGCGAGACGCCGCGCGCGTACCTCCTGACGCGCCGGCTCGAGCGTGCCGCGACGCTGCTGCGCACGACCGATCGACCGATCGCGGACGTATGCCTCTCGGTGGGGCTGCAGAGCCTCGGGTCGTTCACGACGAGCTTCACGCGCACGTACGGCGTCTCGCCCGCCGCCTACCGCGCGCGGTATCCGCCGGCCGCCGATCACGCACGCGTCCCGGGGTGTCTCGTGCGCTTCTACGGGCGCCCGCAACGGCGCACGTTTCGAGAAGACAGGGCGCCCACGCAGGATTAGCTTGCTCGCCATCAGCCCGACGACACACAAGGAGCCGGTTCGATGATCAGGATCGCCAACGCACAGCTGTGGGTCCACGACCAGGACGAGGCGCTCGCCTTCTACACGCAGAAGCTGGGCATGGAGGTTCGCGCCGACGTGACGATGCCCGAGATGGGCGACTTTCGCTGGCTGACCGTGGGTCCTCCCGGGCAGGACGACGTCGCGATCACGCTCATGGCGATTCCGGGACCGCCGGTGATGGACGACGCGACCGCCGCGCAGGTACGCGAGCTGATGGCCAAGGGCTTCGCGGGCACGGTCTTCCTGACGACCGACGACGTCCATGCCTCCTATGAGGAGCTCAAGGCGCGCGGCGTCGAGTTCTCCGAGCAGCCCGAGGAGCGGCCCTACGGGATCGACTCGTCCTTCCGCGACCCGTCTGGCAACCACTTCCGGCTCACGCAGGTCTACGAGCTGGCGAACGCCTGAACGCTGCTCAGGGCTCCTTCTTGCCGGGGTTCAACAGCCCCTTGGGATCGAGCGCGGCCTTGATCGCACGCTGCGCGGCGACCGCGGCGGGCGCCCACTGGCGCGAAAGCTGCGCGGCCTTGAGCACCCCGATCCCGTGCTCGCCGGTCACCGTGCCGCCGAGGCGCAGTGCGAGGTCGAACAACTCGTGCGCCGCCTCCCCCGCGCGCGCCCGCGCCGCCTCGTCGCCCGGATCGAGCAGGAAGCTCGCGTGGAGGTTGCCGTCGCCCGCGTGGCCCCACGAGCAGGCCTCGAGGTCGTGTCGCGCGCCGATCCGCACCGTCTCGCCGATCGCCTCCTCGAGGCGATCGAGGGGCACCGCGACGTCCTCGGAGAGCTTCGCCCCGCGCACCGCGGTGACGGCCAGTGAGACGCCGTCGCGCCAGCGCCAGACGGCACGCGCCGACTCGGGCGCGTGCAGCGCGCTGCTGCCCGGCGCGAGCGCCTCGTGCAGCTC
>DASYVZ010000575.1:0-2077 GCA_035936515.1 Solirubrobacteraceae bacterium
GCGCCGCACGGGACGCTCGTCACCGCCGCCGAGCAACGCGCCGGCCGCGGACGGCAGGGACGCGCGTGGACCGCCCCGGCCGGGCACGCGCTGCTCATGTCGCTCGTCCTGCGCGAGTGGCCGCCGCTCGTGCCGATCATCGGCGCGCTTGCCGTCGCCGATGTCGCCGGGCCGGGTGGGAGCGACATCACGATCAAGTGGCCCAACGACGTCCTGCTCGGCGGCCGCAAGCTCGCCGGCGTGCTCGGCGAGGGCCGCGGCCAGGAGGGCTGGGCGGTGCTCGGCATCGGCATCAACGTGGCGGTTCGCGTCCAGGACCTGCCGCCCGAGCTGCACGACCGCGCCGCGACGCTGGGCCTCGAGCCCGCCGCGATCGAGCCCATGCTGGCGTCGCTCCTGCGCGCGCTCGAGCACCGCCTCGCGCAGCCGACCCCGCAGATCCTCGACGCGCTGCGCGCGCGCGACGCCCTACGCGGTCGACGCGTGCGCTGGGCGGACGGCGAGGGCGTCGCCTGCGGGATCGACGATGCGGGACGGCTACTCGTCGCTCGTGCCCGAGGCCAAGCGCCCCACGTCCTCGACGCCGGCGAGGTCCACCTCCTCGCGGAGACCTAGCCGATACTCGAGAGACGTCGAGCGCCGGGCCGGCCGTTCACCAGCGCCACACGGGAGCCTCGACTCACGCCGCCGCGAGCTCGCGCTCCATCGCCTCCGTGTACTCGCCGCGCCGCGCGGCGCCGGTGCAGCGGGCGCGGTGGCGGTACTGCTTCTGGGCCTCGGGAACCTTCTCGTCCTCGCCGTGCCAGGTCGTCAGCGCCGCGGCCTGCAGGCCGCGCCCGTAGGAGAAGCTGATCTCCCACGGCTGGGGACCCATCTGGTTCATGACGTTGAGCCGGTTCGTCGCGTCCTCGTCGCTCTGACCGCCCGACAAGAAGACGATCCCGGGGACCGCCGCCGGCACGTGGCGGCGCAGGCAGCGCAGCGTGCGCTCGGCGACCTCGTCGTCGTCGGGCTGCTCGGAGCACTCGTAGCCGGCGAGCACCATGTTGGGCTTCAGCAGCATGCCCTCGAACTGCACGCGCTGGGCTCGCAGCTCGGCGAAGACCGCCGCCAGCACGTCGCCGGTGACCTCCTCGGAGCGATCGATCGTATGGCCGCCGTCCATCAGGACCTCCGGCTCGACGATCGGCACGATCTGCGCCTCCTGGCACAGCGCCGCGTAGCGCGCGAGCGCGTGCGCGTTGACATGCACGCAGTAGGGGCTGGGAAGGTGCTCGTCGATCGTGATGACCGCACGCCACTTCGCGAAGCGCGCGCCGCCCTCGTAGTACTCGGCGAGACGCTCACGCAGACCGTCGAGACCCTCGGTGATCTTCTCGTCCTCCGATCCGGGCAGCGGCTTTGCCCCGGTGTCGACCTTGATGCCGGGCACGACGCCCTGGCCCTCGAGCAGGCGCGGAAACGGCGTTCCGTCGGCGGTACTCTGGCGAAACGTCTCGTCGTAGAGGATGACGCCGCTGATGTGCTCGGCCGCGCCCTCGGTGGTGAACAGCAGCTCGCGCAACGCGCGGCGCGCCTCCTCGCTCGGCTCGACGCCGGCAGCCTTCAGGCGCTTGTTCATCGTGCCGTTGCTCTCGTCCGCCGCAAGGATCCCCTTGCCTTCGGCGACGAGTCGACCGGCGATCTGTTGCAGCTCAGACATCGTTCTCACCCACGTCCTTTCCCGCTCTCAACACGTCCTTTCCCCATCCGGCCCGAATGAGAACACATTACGAACCCGCGGGCATCGTGCACGCGGGGCGTCCGCTGCGCCGCTCGGCCGGATCCGATTTCAGGCGGCGGACTCGACGTCGTCGCCGCGCGAATCCTGCTGCGTCGCCTCGTTCTCGCCGTCCGCCGCCGCTTGCTTGGCGCGCGCGCGACGGGGGCTCGCCTTCGGCTTTGGCTTCGCGGCCGCCGCGGGCTGTTTCTTGGCCGGAGCACGGCGGCGGGCTGCTGCCTTCGGCTTCGCGGGCTCCTCACCAGCAGCGCCGTCGCCTGCCTCTGAAGTGTTCGCATCGGCCTTCGGCGCGCGCGC
>DASYVZ010000576.1:0-9766 GCA_035936515.1 Solirubrobacteraceae bacterium
GCGCAGCTCGCCGTCCATCGCGAGCACCACGAGCGGGCGGTAGCGGGTGCGATCGAGTCCGCCCGCGAGCAGCGCAAGCTGGCGGTCGGCGCCGTAGCGCCCGGCCGAGGAGTGCAGGTACAGGACGGTGCGGGGCCCGGCGCTCAGGTCGCTAGAGCTCCACCGCGAGCGCTTCGGCCGGCGCCTGCGGCACCCGGTCGGGGTGCAGGATGTGGGCCAGCAGCTCGAGCCCGTCGATGAGCCGCGGCCCGGGCCGCGAGAAGTAGGCCGACGCGTTGACCGCGACGACCTGGTCGGCGCGCAGGCCGCCCAGCCGGTGGGCGAAGCCCTCCGCCTCGACGAGCGCCCGCGCCGCGTCGTAGCCGCAGGGCATGACGATGACGATCTCGGGCTGCGCGGCGGCGACCTCCTCCCACGTCGCCTCGCGCGACGGCTCCCCGGCGAAGCCGAGCACGTCCTCGCCCCCGGCCATCTCGATGAGCTGCGGCGTCCAGTGGCCGGCGACGAAGACCGGGTCCATCCACTCCAGTGCCGCCACGCGCGGGCGTGGCGCGCCGCGCACGGCGAGCCGCACGACGTCCGCCCGCCGCGCCGTCCGCGCGATGAGGTCGAGCGCGGCGTCCTTGGAGTCGGTCGCCTGCGCGATCGTGCGCACGTCGCCGACGGTCTCGCCGTACGTCCTCGGGTCCAGTGCGATCACGCGCGGCGGGTCCGGCAGCGACTGCGCCAGCGCCTGCACCTCGTCGACCGAGACCGCGCAGACGTGACAGAGCGCCTGCGTGACGATGAGGTCGGGCTCGAGCTCGCGGACGAGCTCCTCGTCGAGCGCGTAGATCGAGTCGCCGGCCGCCGTGCGGGCGCGCACGGCCGCATCGATCTCTTTCGGCGACAGCCCCGGCTCGAGCACGTCGCGCGTCACCTGAGGCAGGTCCTGCGCCGCCTCGGGATAGTCGCATTCGTGCGTCACACCGACGACGTCGTCGCCGAGCCCGAGCGCGAAGAGCAGCTCGGTAGCGTGTGGTACGAGGCTCACGATCCGCATAAGAGCTCCACGAAGGAGAGGGTATGGCACGACTCAGCGACGCAGAGATCGACGACCGCCTGGCCGGCAGCGAGTGGCGGCGCGAGGGCGACAGCATCGTGCGCGACGTCGAGCGAGACGGCTTCACCGCCGCGATGGCGCTGGCCAACGCCGTTGCGGAGGCGGCGAACGCGGCCAACCACCATCCGGACATTCTCGTGCACGGCTACAAGCACGTGCGCCTCACGCTCTCGACGCACTCCGCCGGCGGAATCACCGACAACGACTTCGCTCTCGCCGGGATGATCGACGGGCTGATCTGAGCGCCGCCCGCTGCGGTCCGGGCAGAGTTCCCCCAGGCTGGTGCTAGTCTCGGCGGCGCAGCGTCAATGAACGACGAACGACCTCGAAGTCGCGGCCGGAACCCCGCGCCCGGCCGCCACCACGCCTCTTGATCGCGCTCCTGCTCAGCGCGGTCGTCGTGCTGATCTTCGCCAACGGCTTCTTCGTCGCCGCCGAGTTCGCGCTCGTGCGCGCCCGGCGCGGGAGGCTCGAGGAGCTGGCCGAGGCAGGGGATCGCAAGGCGCGGCTCGTCCTCGCGCAGCTCGACGACCTCAGCGAGTACCTGTCGGCGTGTCAGTTCGGCATCACGATGGCCTCGCTGGGCATCGGCTTCCTCGGCGAGCCTGCGATCGCCCGGTTGGTCGAGCCCGCGTTCGGAGGTTTGGCGCACGCCGTCGCGGCACCGATCTCGATCGCGATCGCGTACGTCATCGTCACGACCGCGCACATCACCGCAGGCGAGCAGGTGCCGAAGATCTACGCGATCGTCAACGCCGAGCAGGTGGCCCGCTGGATCGCGCGGCCGCTGAACATCTTCAACATGGTGATGCGGCCGTTCATCCACCTGCTCAACAGGGCGTCCAGCGCGATGCTCCGGCCGCTGGGCATCAAGGGCAACCACGACTTCGAGGAGGGCTCGACGCCCGAGGAGGTGCGCGCGATCATCGCCCAGGCGCACGCCGGCGGACACCTCGATCCGGGCGAGGCCGGCATGCTGACGGGCGTCTTTCACCTGCATGACCAGCAGGCGCGCCAGGTCATGACACCGATCCCGGCCGTCGTCACCGTCGACATCTCCGACGACGCCGGGACGGCGATGCGGCTGTGCATCTCGACCGGGCACACCCGCCTGCCGGTGACGGAGGACCAGAACCCCGACCGCGTCAAGGGAGTCGTGCATTCCAACTCGCTCGCGCGGATCCTCATGGCCGAGGGCCCGGAGGCATCGATCGCGGGCGCGATCAAGCCCGCGACGATCGTGCCCGAGACGAAGCCGCTGGACGACCTGCTCGCGGACCTGCAGCGCAACCGTTCGACGATGGCGGTCGTCATCGACGAGTACGGCCGCGTCGCCGGAATCGTCACGGTGGAGGACATCATCGAGGAGATCGTCGGCGAGATCGACGACGAGACCGATCCTGCCGGCGGCGACGTGCGCCAGCTCGCCAACGGCGACTGGTACGTGCGCGGCCACGTCGCGATCACCGACCTGGCCGACTACGACCTCGGCCTGCCGGTCGACAGCGACGCCTACAACTCGATCGGCGGCTTCGTCTTCGCCCGGCTCGGGCGGCTGCCCAAGCGCGGCGACACGGTCAGCGCCAACGGCTACTCGATCCGCGTCGAGTCGGTGCGCGAGAACCGCATCGAGGCGGTGCGCATCCGCGAGCGCCCAGCGCGCGCGGCCGCCGAGCAGGAGGCCGGGACGGCGTAGCCGCCGGAGGTCGCGGCGCTGGGCTTCGCGCAAGTTCCGCCGCCGCGACGCGTTGTGGTGATTACGCCCCGCCCGTGGGACGGCGGTGGCGCGGCGCGGCGGATCGGGGTGGATCCGCCGCAGCCACGAACATGACGGGCCCGCTCTCGGCGGGCCCGTCGTGTTACGCGCCGTCAGCGCGCGTAGAACTCCCGCGGGTACAGGCCTCGGCCGGCCTTGCGACCAAGCGCGCCCTCGGCGCACAGCTCGCGCAGCGACGGCGGGACGTTCGCTCCGATGGCGTCGCCGATCGCCACCGACACGTCGAGCCCGATGTAGTCCAGCAGCGCGATCGGCCCCATCGGGTGCGCGGCGCCGAGCTGCATGCACGTATCGATCGACGCCGGCGGCAGGCCCGTCTGCTGCATGAGGTCCACAGCGCTGAAGAGGTAGGGAAACAACAGGCGGTTGACGACGAAGCCCGCGATGTCGGGCACCTCGACGGCCTCCTTGCCGAGCGCCTCGCACAGCGCCTGGGCGCGCTCGCGGGTCGCGGCGGACGCCTCGTGGGGGTAGGCGAGTTCCACGAGCCTCATCCGCGGAACGGGGTTGAAGACGTGCAGGCCGACGAATCGCTCGGGAACGCCGGACGCCGCCGCCAACTCCGCCACCGAGAGCGACGACGTCGTCGTGCCGAGGATCGCAGCGCCGGATGCGACCGCCCCGACTCGGCTGAGCAGATCGCGCTTGAGCGCCATGTCCTCGGTGATCGCCTCGACGACGAACGTCGTGCTCGCGAGCGCCTGGAGGTCGGTGGTCACGCTGACGTGCGCAGGGTCATAGCCCTCGCCGAGCCGCTCGCAGGCCTTCGCGATCGCCTTCGTCGCGCGCGCGGCCGAGGCGTCGGAGCGGGCCCACAGAACGTGTCCCGGCCCCGATGCCGCGCAGGCCGCCAGCCCCGTCGCGATCGCACCACTGCCAGCGATTCCCAGCTTCTCTGCCACCGCGATCCTCTCCGTTGACTCCCAAGTCAGCCGCGTACCTTAGCCTGTCGCCATGAGCGCACAACAGGGCCGCGAGGTCGTCATCGTCGAAGCTGTCCGGACGCCGATCGGGCGCGGACATCCCGACAAGGGCTACTACAAGGACACCCACCCCAACGAGCTGCTCGGGACCTGCTTCACCGAGGTCATCGAGCGTGCCGGCATCGATCCGGCCGAGGTCGAGGACGTCATCGCCGGCTGCGTGCAGCAGATCGGCGAGCAGTCCTGGAACGTCGCGCGCAACGCGTGGCTGCAGGCTGGGCTGCCGATCGAGACCGCCGCGACCACCGTCGACCGCCAGTGCGGCTCGGCGCAGCAGGCGGTGAACTTCGGTGCGGCGCTGATCGCCGGCGGCATCCACGATGTCGTGATCGGCTCGGGCGTCGAGCATCTCGGGCGCATCCCGATGGGCGTGGGCTTCTCGTTTCACGAGCAGGTCGGCACGCCATGGCCGCCCGCGCTGATGAAGAAGTACGACCTCGTCCCCCAGGGCCTGAGCGCCGAGCTCATCGCCGAGCAGTGGGAGATCCCGCGCTCCGAGCTCGACGAGCTGGCCGTCCGCTCGCACCGCCTCGCCCATCAGGCCACGGAGGAGGGTCGCTTCGAGCGTGAGATCGTCCCCTTCCAGACCAACGGCGCCACGCGCTACGTCGACCAGGGCATCCGACCCGACACGAACCTCGAGACGCTCGCGCAGCTCAAGCCGGCCTTCCGGACGGACGGGAGGATCACGGCGGCGACCTCGTCGCAGATCTCGGACGGCGCGGCCGCGCTGCTGCTCATGTCACGCGAGAAGGCCGACGCGCTCGGGCTCACGCCACGGGCGCGGATCGTCGATCAGACGACGGTCGGCGTCGACCCGGTGACGATGCTGACGGGCCCGATCCCGGCGACGCGCAAGCTGCTGGAGCGCAACGGCATGACGATCGGCGACCTCGACCTCATCGAGATCAACGAGGCGTTCGCCTCCGTCGTGGCCGCCTGGCAGCGCGAGCTCGATCCCGACATGGACCGCGTCAACGTCAACGGCGGCGCGATGGCGCTCGGCCACCCGCTCGGCTCGACGGGCGCGCGCCTGCTGACGACGCTGCTGCACGAGCTCGAGCGCTCCGACAAGGAGACGGGGCTGGTGACGATGTGCTGCGGCGGCGGCCTCGGAACCGGGACGCTGATCCAGCGCGTCTGAGCGCGATCGCCTGCCTGGACGGGTGTTCGAACCTGCGCCGGCGGCGGTTGTGCGGTTGTGCGGTCGGGTACGTCTTGATCAACGACCGTTACGCCGCTCAAGGAGGAGTTCTTCAGATGATCGGAATTTTGATTGCCATAGTGCTTGCCGCGCTCGTCTACTGGGTGTGCCTCGTGCTCGGCCTGCCGGTGATCGTCGCCATCATCGCCGCCGTGCTCGTGCTGATCAGCGGGGTCGGCACCGGCGGCTACGGCTACGGGCGTCGCGGCCTATAGGGCAGCCCGCCGGGCCTGCAGCGGCCCGCCCCCTCACAGACCCCGAAGCCCGGCCCCTGCGCCGGGCTTCGTGCTTCGCGGCTCGCGGGCTTCAGCCCCAGCGAAAGCCGCTGGCCGACGGCGCCGGCGCCAGCGGGCTCGTCGGCAGACCGGGCGGCGGGTCCATGACGTGAAAGCCCGAGGGCGACGTGTCGTTGGGCGTGTCGGCGTGAAAGACCGAAGCGAGGTATTGGATCTGGCCGCGCCCGACGCCGAGCTCGAACTGGCCGCCGCCGTAGGCGCCGATGCCGCGCTCGGCGGTGTAGTCGTAGGCGTCGAACAGCGGCTTGATCCCGCCCAGCCGCGAGGGCTTGAGGTTGACCATCCGCGGCGCGAACGGCAGCCCTTCGATGTCGGCGATCGAGTGGATGTTCGCGTCCCACGTGATGCGGTCGCGGTGCGGCTTGAGCAGCTCGTCGATCTCCGGGATGAGCTTCGGATCCTCGATCCAGGCGTTCGGAAACGCGCCGATCACGCGCCGGTAGAGCAGCGGGTCGGCGGGCTGGTCGACGATCGTTCCCTCGTAGAGGCCCTTGAAGTCCACGGAGTCGACCGCGTTCGTCTTGACGAGTTCCATGATGAGCTCGTCGTCCCATGAGACGGTCGGGTCGAGCTTGAAGCGCAGCGTGGGATAGCGCTCCAGGCGCCGCGTGACGGGCTCGACCGTCGGCGGCTCGCCGAGCCGCAACGAGACGACGAAGGTCACCGGCGCTGGCGCGCGCCCGAGCACCGCGTGCAGCGGTCGCCCCGCCTGGCGGAGCGCGAGGTCCAGCGCCGCCGACTCGTAGGCCCACGTCCGATACAGCTGCGAGACCTCGCGCTGCGGCGTCTCGGGAAAGAGCTCGAGCGTCGCGAGGTGCTCGGCGAACGAGCGGATCGTCCAGTCGCCGCCGAGCGACAGCGTCGGCCCGGCCCGCTGGGCGATCTCGTGGTCGACGGCGTCGTAGACGACGTCCTCGCCGAGCCCCTCCTCGCCGTCACCGTGGAGGTGGATGATCGTCGTCTTGCGTTCGAAGTCGCTCGAGACGTTCTGTGCGAGCCCCTCGAGCTCGTACGCGTCGACGCGAAGCGGCAGATCGGCGACGTGGTCGTAGGTGCTCATGGGCTCGAGGGTATTCGCCCGGCCGCTAGCCTCATCGCGAACGTGAAGCCGATCGCCGTCATCGCCCTCATCGCCGCGCTCGGGCTGGGCCTGGTCGCCTGCGGTGGCGACGACGGCGACAGCGGCGACAACGGCGGCAACGGCGGCCAAGTCGGCTCGGCGACCCAGCCGAACCGCGCCGGCGGCAGCGATGCCGGCGCAAGCGACGGCGACGGCGACGGCCGCCGTGAGCGACGGGCCGCGCAGCCGAAGCGGCGCCCGTTCGTCGTCGGGATCGGCGAGCAGAACAGCCCGATGTTCGCCGACCAGCGCTTCCGCGACCTCGGCATCAAGCACGCCCGGCTCGTCGTGCCCTACGACGCCGTCGCCCGGGGCGTCGAGCGCAACCTCTCCGACCTGTGGCTCAGCGCCGCCAGGAGCGCCGGGGTCGAGCCGTTCATCACGTTCGGCCATTCGCGAGCGCGGCCGGAGAAGCTGCCGACCGTCGCCGAGTTCCGCGCCGCCTTCCGCGCGTTTCGCACGCGCTATCCCGACGTGAAGGTCTACGCGCCGTGGAACGAGATCAACCACGCCAGCCAGCCGACGGCGCGCTCGCCGCGGCGGGCGGCGCAGTTCTACAACGTCGTCAAGGCCGGCTGCGAGGGCTGCACCGTGCTTGCGGGCGACGTCCTCGACCAGAGGGGAATGACGCGCTACGTCGAGCAGTACCGCCGCCATCTCGACGGCGACCCCGAGATCTGGGGTCTGCACAACTACGCCGACACGAACCGCTTTCGCTCCAGCGGCCTGCGCGACCTGCTGCGGACGGTGCGCGGCGACGTCTGGCTGACGGAGACGGGCGGCATCGTGAAGTTCGGGCGCAACTTCCCGCGCGACGAGCAGCGCGCGGCGCGCTCGATCAGATATGCCTTCAGGCTCGCGCGCGAGCACCCACGCGTCAAGCGCGTGTACCTCTACAACTGGACCGGCGCCAAGCCGGCGGACCGCTTCGACTCGGGCCTCATCGGGCCGAACGGCACGACGCGGCCCGGCTACGATGCGCTGCGGGCCGAGCTTAAGGGATAAGCCGCCCACCACCGCATGGCCCCTCGCACTCGCAGCCGCTGGAATCCGCAGGAGCTGGGCATTACGCTTTCACATCTGGTTCACGAGAACCGAACAACCTCTAGTGATCCCGAACGGAGCTCCGCGAATGTCGCAAACGATGCTGGCCTACCTCGACCCCGGCTCGGGCAGCATCATCCTGCAGGCGGTGCTGGGCGGAGCGGCCGCCCTCGCGGTCGGCGCGAAGCTGTGGTGGCACAGCGCGCTGCGGGCCCTGCACATTCGCCGCGATCCCGAGGAGCCGCCAACGGACGACGACGGCTCGGGCTCTCGCTGACGCGCCGCAGCCCTCGCGGAGCGATGACATGCGAGCCGTGCCCGGGTCGTTTCGCGATCCCGACAGCCGGGTCTTCGAGTCCGGCGGAGACGTCTTTCGCGCCCTCAGCGCCCGCGGGCTGGAGGATTGGAACGCCCTGCGGTCCTCGGTCGCGTTCGCCGAGCTGACCGACCGCGGCAGCGTCATCGAAACCCAGGAGGTCGGCCGCGATGACGCGGCGGCGTTGCCCGACGGCTGGGCCGGGATCCTGCGACACGCGTCCGTCCCGTTCGTCTCCTATCCCTATGAGTGGACCTTCGGGATGCTGCGCGACGCTGCGCTGCTGCAGCTCGACGTGCTCGAGCGCTGCCTGACGGAGTCGTTGATGGTCAAGGACAGCTCCCCGTACAACGTCCAGTGGCGGGGCGTGGCGCCGGTGTTCATCGACATCGGCTCCTTCGAGCGCCTGCGCGAGGGCGAGCCCTGGATCGCCTACCGGCAGTTCTGCATGCTCTTCCTCTATCCGCTGATGTTCCAGGCGTTCAAGGAGATCCCCTTCCAGCCCTGGCTGCGCGGCGCCATCGACGGGATCACGCCCACCCAGGCGCGTGCACTCATGTCGCTGCGCGACCGGCTGCGTCGCGGCGTGCTCACGCACGTGATCCTGCACAGCCGCCTGGAGCGGCGCTACGCCGCCGTCGAGGGCCGCACGGCCAAGGCGCAGGTGCGCCGCGCCGGCTTCAACACCGAGCTCATCCTCGCCAACGTGCGCCGGCTGCGCAAGCTCGTCGCGCGGCTGGACTGGGAGCCCGCCGCGTCTGCCTGGACGGACTACCGCGACGCCGCCGGCCACCTGCACGCCGACGCCGACGACAAGGCCGCGTTCGTCGCCACCGCCGCCGGCCGGCGCCACCGGCGCCTGACCTGGGACCTCGGGGCCAACGACGGCGCCTACGCGCGCATCGCGGCCCGCTCGTCGGACTACGTGCTCGCGATGGACGTCGACCACCCCACGGTCGAGCGCCTGTACCGCGCGCTGCGCGAGGAGGACGAGCGGCGCATCCTCCCGCTCGTCGTCGACGTCTGCGACCCCTCGCCCGCGCTCGGCTGGCGCGGGCGCGAGCGCGGCACGCTCGCCGATCGCGGGCAGCCGGACCTGACGCTCTGCCTCGCGCTCGTCCACCACATGGCGATCACCCGCAACGTTCCCGTGCGCGAGATCGTCGACTGGCTGGCGAGCCTCGGCGGGACGGTCCTCGTGGAGTTCCCGGAGCGCACCGACCCGATGGTGCAGCGGCTGCTGGCGGGCAAGCGCGAGGGCGCGCACGAGGACTACGAGCGAGCGCACTTCGAGCGCTGCCTGCGCGAAGCGTTCGTCGTCGAGCGACAGCAGGAGCTGCCGTCGGGGCAGCGAGTGCTCTACCAGGCGCGACCGCTGGTGGCATGAGCCGGTGAGCGCGCACCGCGCGACGCCGGCGCTGCTGCGTCTCGGCTTCCCGGCCGGCGCGGCGCAGGGTGCCGGGCGCCGACCGGCGCCGTGGCGCGAGCTGGCCATGGCAGGGCTGCACCTGGCCGTCCTGTGGTCGTTCGCGATCGTCCAGCCGCTGTTCTCCAACCTCGCGCACAACGCGGAGTTCTTCGTCGCGCGCGACAACAGCGGCGTCGACATCCTGCTCTTCGCGTTCGCGCTCGTGCTCGTCCCGCCCGCCGCGATGCTGCTCGCCGAGGTCGCCGCGGCGTTCCTGCGGCCCGGGCTCGCGCGCGGCATCCACCTCGCGTTCGTCACGCTGCTCGCCGCGGCGGCCATCGTCGGGATGCTCAAGCGCGTGCTGCCGGACACGAGCGCCGTCCTGCTGCCAATCGGCGCGCTGCTCGGGGCCGGCGCCGCGATCGCCTACGCGCGCGCGCCGGCGCTGCGCAGCGTGCTGACGGTGCTCGTCGTGGCGCCCGTCGTGTTCCTCGCCTCGTTTCTGCTCTTCTCGCC
>DASYVZ010000577.1:0-2629 GCA_035936515.1 Solirubrobacteraceae bacterium
CATCCGGAGCACGGGGACCTCCTGGGCCGCCGCAACTGGATCCCGGTAGAGCCGCAGCGTGGCCTCGAGCGCGGCGAGCGACAGCTTGTCGATCCGCACGGCCCGCGCGAGCGGATGGCGGCGGCACGCCTCGACCGCCGCGCGCGTTCCGACCAGCAGCCCCGCCTGCGGCCCGCCGAGCAGTTTGTCGCCCGAGAACGCCGTGAGCGCGGCGCCGGCGCGGACAGATCGGCGCACCGGCGGCTCGTCCGCGAGCAGCTCGAGGTCGTCGGTGAGCACCCCGGAGCCGACGTCGTCGATCACCGGCACGCCGAGGTCGCAGAGCTCCTCGATCTCGACCTCGGCGACGAAGCCGACCGTGCGGAAGTTCGAGGGATGCGCACGCAGGATCGCCGCGATGCCCTCGCCGCCGGCAGCCAGCGCCGCCTCGTAGTCGGCGCGGCGCGTCCGGTTCGTCGTGCCGACCTCGACGAGCCGCGTGCCCGCGAGCTCGAGGATCTCCGGGATCCGGAAGCCACCGCCGATCTCGATCAGCTGCCCGCGCGAAACGACGACGTCGCGCCCGGCCGCCAGCGCGGCGCAGGCCAGCAGCACCGCCGCCGCGCAGTTGTTGACCGCGAGCGCCGCCTGCGCGCCGGTCAGCTCACGCAGCAGCTCCTCGACATGCGCCTGCCGCGATCCGCGCTCGCCCGAAGCGAGATCGAGCTCGAGGTTGCAGTAGCCGTCCGCGACGGCCGCCACCGCGGCCTGCGCCTCGGCGGCGAGGGGGGCGCGGCCGAGGTTCGTGTGGACGACGACGCCGGTCGCGTTGAGCACGCGTCGCAGGTGCGGGCGCAGGCGCGCCCGCGCACGCGCGACGAGATCGACCGTCGCGTCGTCGCCCGCATCGCCGCCGTTGAGCAGCTCCTCGCGCCGCGCCTGCAGCTCGGCGCGCGCGACCGAGGTCGCCAGCCGGTCGACGGACGGCAGGTCGCGCAGCCGGTCACGGTCGCTCATACGGAACGGCGAAGGAGTCGAACCTTCCAGCGCGGTGTGCCGCGCCCCGCCGGTTTTGAAGACCGGATGGGCCACCGGGCCCGGGCCGCTCCAGGGTGCTGTGGCCCTTGCCGGCCCATCATCGCACCGCAACGGCGCCGGGCTCGCCGGGGACGATCTCGCCAACGATCGCGCCCGGCAACGAGGCCGCGGCCTCGGGCGCGACCGCGACGAGCAGCCCGCCCGACGTCGTGGCATCGCACAGCAGGCGTCGCCGCGCCTCGTCGACGTCCGGGCCGAACGTCGTGAACGCCTCGGCATAGTCTCGGTTGCGGCGACTGCCGCCCGAGACGCCATCGTCGCCCTCGAGCAGATCCAGCACGCCCTCGATCGCCGGCACGGCCGCCGCGTCGATCGTCGCCGCGACGCCGCTCGCGCGCGCCAGCGAGTGCAGATGGCCGAGCAGCCCGAAGCCGGTGACGTCGGTCATGGCGCTGGCGCCGGCCGCGCGCGCCGCGGCCGAGGCATGGTCGTTGAGGGCGGTCATCGTCGCCACGGCCCGCTCGAGCAGCGCGTCGTCGCGCAGGCCTCGCTTGCGCGCCGTGGCGATCGCTCCGACGCCGAGCGGCTTCGTCAGCACGAGCAGGTCACCCGCGCGAGCCCCCGCGTTGGAGATGAGCTCGTCGGGATGCACCGTGCCCGTGACCGACATCCCGTACTTCGGTTCGGGGTCGTCGATCGAGTGCCCGCCGACGATCGCGATCCCGGCCGCCGCGGCGACGTCCGCGCCACCGCGCAGGATCTCGCGCAGCACATCTGCGCCGAGCTGCTCGAGCGGGAAGGCGACGACGTTCATCGCCGCCAGCGGCACCCCGCCCATCGCGTAGACGTCCGAGAGCGCGTTGGCCGCGGCGATCCGGCCGAAGTCGTAGGGGTCGTCGACGATCGGCGTGAAGAAGTCGATCGTCATCACGAGCGCAATCTCGTCGGTCAGCTTGAAGACCGCCGCGTCGTCGGCCGTGTTGGAGCCGACGAGCAGCCGCGGCTCGTCGATTTCGCGCAGCCCCCGGACGATCGGCAGCAGCGCCGCCGCCGGCAGCTTGCAGCCGCAGCCGGCGCCGTGTGCGAGCGACGTCAGCGCGACGGCTGCCGCTGGGTGCGGCACGCTCACGGGCGCACCGCCGGGCCAGGCATCGGGTGGGCGTCGGAGCTCACGGCTTGTGGTCGCACGTTACCCGCTGCGCGCAGCGAAGCTACCCAAGCGCGTCCCCCTAGACCCCTCGCGGCGCCACACGACCGATGGCGGGTGCGCACGATCGACTCCCGGAACCGGCGCTGCCGGTTTGCGCGGAAACAAGCAGCGCTTCGATCCCGATGCTGGCAGGCGTCGCCCGGGGATCAGGGGCTCGCGCGCGCGTCGGTTCGGGGCGGGTGCTGTTGCGCCGCCCTCCACAGCGCGGCGCCCACCGCCGCAGCACCACCCAGGGGCCGGATGGGTCACACGGAGCATTCGCGTGCGCTGCCACGAAACGATCCTTCCACGCCACCGCGTGCGAAGGGCAGGAAGATCAAGGCCTCGGCTGCTCGTCTGCGCGAGAAGCGACGCTCTGAGACGAGTGCTGCAACCGCTCCGAATACGGCGCTGTCGCCGCCG
>DASYVZ010000578.1:0-2226 GCA_035936515.1 Solirubrobacteraceae bacterium
GAGGTTCAGCGCGCCGCCGCCCGCGCCGCCGCGCTCCAGGCGCAGCGCCACCCACGGCGCACCGCGAGACGCCAGGTCGGTGCGCACCATCGACGCCAGCGTCCAGCGCTTGAGGTGCGTTCCGCGCACAGCGGGGTCCAGTTCGATCCGGCGGCCGGCGGCGTGCAGGCGCATCCCGAGCTCGATGTCCTCGATGCAGGGGCGCGCATAGCGTTGCGCGTCGAACCCGCCAACGGCGTCGAAGGCCTCGCGCCGGATCGCGCCGAGGCCGGCCCAGAACGTCGTGGCCGCGCCGCCCGCGCTGGTGTGCACGTAGTGGTGCAGGAGGTTGCGAAAGCGCGACGCGACCGCCGGCGCCGCGGGCCGATCGTCGTAGGCGCCGAAGACAGCGGCGAGCGTGGCGTCCCGCTCGAACGCCTCGCGCACGCGCCGCAGCGCATCGGGATGAACCTCGACGTCGGCATCGACGAACACGACGATCTCGCCGCTCGTGCGCGCGACGCCCGCGTTGCGCGCGGCGGCGGGGCCGCTCGCGGATGCAGCCGTCACGACGGCAACCTCGAACGGCTCGCTCGAGCGTTCGAGCGCGGCGAGGCAGCGGCCCAGCGTGGCAGGCGTGTCTGTGGCTGGGATGACGACGGAAAGCAAGTTAGGAGAGCCTAAGTTAGAGTGCCCTAAGTGGAAGGGGCAAGCAGCGAACCCTTCGCCGTGCTCGGCGGCGGACCGGCCGGGCTAACGGCAGGCTATGTGCTCGCACGCGACGAACGACCCGTCGTCGTCTTCGAAGCCGAGAGCCAGGTCGGCGGCCTCGCGCGGACCGTCGTGCGCGACGGCTACCGCTTCGATCTCGGCGGCCATCGCTTCTTCACGAAGTCCGCCGAGGTGCAGACGCTGTGGGAGCAGGTGCTCGGCGACGAGCTGCTCGTCCGCGATCGGCTCTCTCGGATCTTCTGGCGCGGGCGGTTCATCGACTACCCGCTGCGCCTGGCCGACGTCGTGCGCAAGGTCGGTCCCGTCGAGCTCGCGCGCTGCTCGGCGTCCTACGCGAGCGCGGTCGCCCGGCGCGCCCGGCGGCGCGATCGCGCCGACACGTTCGAGGAGTGGGTCTGCGATCGCTTCGGCCGGCGCCTGTTCGAGCTGTTCTTCAAGAGCTACACGGAGAAGGTGTGGGGCGTGCCGACCTCCGAGATCCGCGCCGAATGGGCGGCACAGCGGATCCGGACCCTGTCCTTCTCGCGCGTCGTGCGCGCGGCGCTGCTCAACGACGGCGGCGAGGCGCGCAGCCTGATCGAGCAGTTTCACTACCCGCGGCTGGGGCCAGGGCAGATGTGGGAGGCGATGGCGGCCGAGATCGTCGGCGCCGGCGGCCAGCTGCGGCTCGGCGCGCGGGTCAGCGCCCTCGAGCTCGACGGCGGCCGCATCGTGGCGGTGCACGCCGGCGGCGACCGCGTGGCGATCTCCGAGGTCCTCTCGTCGCTTGCGCTGCGCGACGTCGTCGCGCTCGCCGACCCACCGCCGCCGGCCGCCGTGCGCGAGGCCGCGGCCGGGCTGCGCTACCGCGACTTCCTGACGGTCGCGCTCGTCGTCCGCAGCGAGGACCTCTTCCCCGACAACTGGATCTACGTCCACGATCCGGACGTGCAGGTGGGCCGCATCCAGAACTTCCGCGCCTGGAGCGAGGCGATGGTGCCCGATCCAGCGTCCACCTGCGTCGGGCTGGAGTACTTCTGCTTCGAAGGCGACGCGTTGTGGAACGCGCCCGACGACGAGCTCGTCGCACAGGCGACGCGCGAGCTGGAGGCGATCGGGCTGGCGGCGGCGGCGCGGGTGCACGCGGGCCACGTCGTGCGCGTGGCCAAGGCCTATCCGATCTACGACGCCGACTACGAGGCGCGCGTCGCGACGATCCGCGGCTGGCTCGCAGAGATCGAGAACCTCCAGCAGATCGGCCGCAACGGCCTGCACCGCTACAACAACTCCGACCACTCGATGCTCACCGCGTTGCGCGCCGTGGACAATGCGTGCACCACCGCCGAGCACGATCTCTGGGCGGTCAACGCCGACGGCGAGTACCACGAGGAGGCGAGGACGAGCGTGCAGCCCTACCGCGACGCGCCGCTGACGCCCGCGCTGCGCGCGGACGACGAGCTCGCGGCCAGCGGGCAGCCGATCGAGTAGGCGCGCCACTCGCCGCGCACGCCGAGCAGCCGGCCGGCTGAGCGGACG
>DASYVZ010000579.1:0-2248 GCA_035936515.1 Solirubrobacteraceae bacterium
GCCGATCAACGTCAGCGGCGACAAGATCAGCGGCAGCTACACGCTCAGCCAGAACGACTTCGGCATCAAGCAGTTCAAGGCGCTGATGGGCGCGCTGAAGGTCAAGGACCAGGTCACGGTCGAGTTCGAGGGCAACCTCTAGCCCACGCGGACGAAGCGTGGCGCAAGCGAGCGGCCTGAGCGCCGCTCCTTTGCGCCGGACGCGTACAGCTGCCTCACCCCCGCGCCCGCGGGTCTACGCTGCGCCCATGACCCGGACGCCGCGCGTGCTGTGGGAGCCCGGCGAGGCGTTCGCGCGGCGTACGCGTATGCGCGCGTATGGCGACTGGCTGTCGGCGCGGCACGATTTCGACGCCACGAGCTACGACGCGCTGTGGCACTGGTCGGTCGCCGACCTCGAGCGCTTCTGGTCCTCGATCGCGGAGTACTTCGGCGTGCGCTTCCACGAGCCGCCGGCCGAGGTGCTCGGGCGACGCGAGATGCCAGGGGCGCGGTGGTTCACCGGCGCGACGCTGTCCTATCCCGAGCACATCTTCCGCGGCCACGACGACGACGCGGTGGCGATCCGCCACGCCTCCGAGCTGCGGTCGCTCGAGACGGTGACGTGGGCTCAGCTGCGTGAGCAGACCGCGCACATCCAGGCCGGCCTGCGCGCGCTCGGCGTCGGCCGCGGTGGCCGCGTCGCCGCGTACATGCCGAACATCGCCGAGACGGTCGCCGCCTTCCTCGCGACAGCCGGGCTGGGCGCGATCTGGTCGAGCTGCTCGCCCGACTTCGGCGCCCGCTCGGTGATCGACCGCTTCGCGCAGATCGAGCCGGCCGTGCTGCTCGCCGTCGACGGCTATCGCTACGGCGGTCGCGACTATGACCGGGGCGCCGTCGTGGAGGAGATCCATGACCGCGTCGGCGGGACGCTCGTTCGCCTGGGCTACCTCGACGGCAGCGGCTGGCAGGACGGCTTCCTCGGCGCGCGGAACGAGGCCGCGCTCGTGCTCGAGCCGGTGGGCTTCGACGACCCCCTGTGGGTCCTGTACTCCAGCGGTACGACCGGGCTGCCGAAGGCGATCGTGCAGGGCCACGGGGGGATCCTGCTCGAGCAGCTCAAGCACCAGAACCTGCACCTCGACATGCACGCGGACGACCGCGCGTTCTGGTTTACGACGACGGGCTGGATGATGTGGAACTTCCTCGTCGGCGTGCTGCTGACGCCGGCGTCCATCGTCCTCTACGACGGCAGCCCGGCGGCGCCGACGATGGAGCGCCTGTGGGAGCTCGCCGCGGAGGCGGAAATCACCTGCTTCGGCACGAGCGCGGCGTTCATCGCGGGCTGTATGAAGGCCGCTGTGCAGCCCGCGCACTCGCGCGACCTCGGCGCGCTGCGCAGCGTCGGCTCGACCGGCTCGCCGCTCTCGCCGGAGGGCTTTCGCTGGGTCTACGACGAGCTCGGCTCCGACACGTGGCTGTTCTCGACCAGCGGCGGCACCGACGTCTGCACGGCCTTCGTCGGCGGCGTCCCGCTGCTGCCGGTCTACGAGGGCGAGCTGCAGGCGCGCTCGCTGGGCTGTGACGTGCAGTCCTTCGATCCCGACGGGCGCCCGCTCGTCGACGCCGTCGGCGAGCTCGTCATCACCCAGCCGATGCCGTCGATGCCGCTGCGGTTCTGGAACGACCCCGGCGGCGAGCGGCTGCGCGAGGCGTACTTCGCGATGTATCCCGGCGTCTGGCGCCACGGCGACTGGATCGAGATCACCTCGCGGGGCACGGCGATCATCCACGGCCGCAGCGACTCGACGATCAACCGCGGCGGCGTGCGGATGGGCACGGGCGAGATCTACGCGGCGGTGCTCGCCGTCGAGGAGATCGTCGACGCGCTCGTCGTCGACGTCGACGGCTGGATGGCGCTGTTCGTCGTGCTGCGCGCGGGCGCGTCGCTCGGCGACGACCTGCGCGCGCAGATCGCGCGGCGCATCCGCGAGGACTGCTCGCCGCGCCACGTGCCCGACGACGTCTTCGCCGTCGACGAGGTGCCGCGCACGCTGTCGGGGAAGCTGCTCGAGGTGCCGGTCAAGCGCATCCTCGCCGGCGTCGCGCCCGAGCGGGCGGCCAGCCGCGACTCGCTCGCCAACCCGGCGGCGCTGGACTGGTTCGCGGCGTTCGCGCGGCAGCGGGCGGCCGGCCCGTGAGCAAGACCCGGGCCAAGAAGAAGCAGCGCCGGCGGGCGCGGGCTGAGCGACCGAGGAAGCTCGCC
>DASYVZ010000580.1:0-7633 GCA_035936515.1 Solirubrobacteraceae bacterium
TGGCGCCGCTTCACGGCCGACGGCGGCGACGCTTCGGCGAACCTCGGGTTCAGCATGACGACGCCGTCGCACGCGCTCGGTCGCGACGGCGGCGCCGCGAGGCCGGGCTCGGCCAGAGCGCCGAGCTCGCCGCCCATAGAGCGAGCACCAGGCCGGTGATGACGAGCGCGGGTACGGCTTCGGCAGGCATGGCAGACGACCTCTCTACGTTGAAGAACGCCTAGGTTGTCCCGCGCGCGCGGCAGCCGCAAGCGCTTGCGGACGAGTGTCGTAGAGGCCGCGCCAACTGCTCGCCCAAGGCTGCGGAGAGAGGCGCCGTCCGGATTCGAACCGGAGTAAACGGCTTTGCAGGCCGCTGCGTAGCCACTCCGCCACGGCGCCGAGGGGGCGGGGCGTAGCGTAGCGCCAGTCGGAGGATCCGCCCGCTCGTTCGATCGTCAGGCGTCGCCGCCCTCCTCCGCCAGGCGGTTCGCCTCGCGCGCGAGCAGCCCGAGGCGGGCCTCGCGGACGAGCGGCACCTCGCGGCGGCGCTTGCGCACGTTGGCGAGGTTGATGTCGGTCGTCACGACCGCCTCGTCGTCCTCGGGCAGAGCGCAGACGATCTGGCCCCACGGGTCCACGATGTGCGACCCGCCCCAGAAGCGCAGGTGCTCGCCCTCGTCGCCGACGCGATTGCAGAAGACGACGTAGCACTGGTACATCCGCGCGTAGAAGACCGTGATGTCGCGCCAGTACGTCATCGAGTCGTAGCGCTCCGGGAAGCGGCTCTGCGACGAGTTGGTCGGCACGAGCAGCACGCGCGCTCCGTCCTGCACCGCCAGGAAGGCGAGGTGCGGCTGCCACGCGTCGTTGCAGATCAGCGTCGCCATCCGGCCGTGGCGGGTGTCGAACGCGCGCATCGTCTGGCCCGGCGAGAAGTGCTTGCGCTCCTCGAAGACGTCGTAGGTCGGCAGGTAGAGCTTGCGGTGCGTGTGGACCAGGCCGCCGCTGCTGAGGTACGCCGCCGCGTTGTAGTTGTGCACGCCGTGGCCGTCCTCGTAGAGGCCGACGAGCACGTCGGTCGTCGGGACGAGCGCGCTGAGTCCGGTCAGGCGGGGGTCGTCGGCCGGCATCGAGACGTCCTCGTCGACCTTGCTCAGCGCATAGCCCGACAGGAACAGCTCCGGGAAGACGACGAGGTCGCTGGCATCCTGCCCCGCCTCGCTGACGACCTCCGCCGCGCGGCCGAGATTCGCCTCGACATCGCCGAGCGCGCTGGGGACCTGAGCGAGGGTGATCCGCATGGCGGCCGCGAGACTACCCGGGGGCGCGCGACCGTGCCGGACGCCCGTCCGGCGTTGATATCCTCGCCGCTCCCAGGGCGATTAGCTCAGCTGGGAGAGCGCCGCCTCGACAAGGCGGAGGTCACTGGTTCGAGCCCAGTATCGCCCACTCCTTCACGACCCCGAGCGACACGTATTACCGGCGACGGCGCCCGGCGCGTTGAGCATCTCGAGGTCGTGATGTCCAAACCGCAGCTCGACCCCGTCGCCGTCGCTCGGGACGACGAAGTAGTGCGCGCCGACGTCGCGCAACCTCGCGATCGCGACCTGGTCGGGATGCTGCTCGATGGTCAGCGTCAGCACCTCGGGCGGCCGGGCGGGGTCGACCTGGCTCTGGCCGATGGTCCTGCCGAAGTTCGTCAGAACCTCGCTCGAGATGAAGGCGTGCTCGCTGTCGTTCATCGTGATGACGTTCGCCAGATGTCGCGGCGTGGGCAACGAGCCTCGCCGGGCGAAGGCCATTCGTCCACCCCCCCGCGACCCGAAGGCTGAAAGCGATGACCCGGGGGTAGCGCCGAGAGACCGGGCAACCGCCCGGGCGCCCTGCCAAACACGGAGGAGACCATGGGAATACTCGGGTGGATCGTGCTCGGGCTGCTGGCCGGAGCGATCGCTAAGGCCATCATGCCCGGCGACGACCCCGGCGGAATCATCGTGACGATGCTCATCGGCATCGTCGGGGCCATCATCGGCGGCCTCATCGCGAGCGCCCTGAACATCGGCGAGCTCGGCTCGTTCTTCGACCTCGGCACCTGGATCATCGCGATCCTCGGCGCGCTGTTGCTCCTCGGGATCTACCGGATGGTCGTGGGCAACCGCGCCGCGACGTAACGCAGAGCGTCAGCCAACCAGCGGCAGCAGGTTCGCCACCCCCGCGATGCGCAGGACGCGCAGCACCGCGGGGGTGGGCCGCATGAGCACGAGGCGGCCGTCGCCGCGCGACCGGGCGGCGGCCGCGATGAGGACCTTGATGCCGGTCGAGTCGATGAACGAGACGCCTGCGAGGTCGACGAGGATCACGGCGGCGTCCGTCGCCTCGATGCGCCGCAGTTCGTGCTCGACTTCGACGGCGTTGGCCAGATCGACCTCGCCGGTGAGGCCGAGCGTGTGGACGTCGCCGTCGCGTTCTGAGGAGATGGACAGCGCACAGATCCGCACGATCTGCTCGACGCGGGCGTGGGTCGGGGACGCGAAGTACATGGTCGGCGGCTCTCCTAGGGCGTTTGGCGACGGAGTCTGTGGTGACAGAACGCTTCGCGGGCCGGAGCGTCAGGAGATATCGCGGTACGGTCGGCCTTGCCGATGGCCGTCCTGCGCTTCCACGTCCCGCCCGAGCATGCGCTGCTGACGCTCGCCGACGCCAGCGGCGGCTTGAGCGCGCTGTTTGACTTCGACGCGCACACCGAGCATCACGTCGCGTGGCTCACCGAGGCGGCCGAGGCGTTCGGCGAGACGATCTCCACCGACGACGACGAGATGAAGGACGCCCGGGCGATAGCCAATGCCCAGACCGAGACCGTACGCGCGCTGCGCACGGAGATCGCCGAGCTCGCCGCCGACGCCGAGTCGCAGCTGCCCGCGGGCGTGACCTACGACATTCCGATCGTGACCGCTGCGCCGCTGCCGACGCTGCCCGAGACGCTCGGCCCGCGCGAGCTGCTGCACGTCGAGAAGAGCTTCAAGCGCGGGATGGCCACGCACCTGCTCGCCGCCACCGAATCCCTGGGCCCGCTCGCCGAGCGCATGGCGACGTTCGAGGACGAGGAGTGCCGCCAGCTCGCCGAGCGGATCGCGGCGTTCGTCGTGGCCGTTCGCGGCGGCGGCTGAGACCGGCGCGGGGGGCGCTCCTACACCAGGTCGCCCTCGGCCTTCGGGGTCCACGTGACGACGAAGCGCATGCCGCCCTCGAGCCGGAACGTCAGGCCGTCGTTGCGCTCGCTGACGATCTCGACCGGCGCGTCGCTGAGATCGAAGCGGGCGTCGGCGATCGAGTAATGGCCGCGTAGGTCGAAGTGCTGGACGGGTTCGGTCACCGCCAGGGACGTCGTCTCCTGGCTCCAGTTCTCCAGCAGGCCGGTGGCGATGAGCAGCGGCGTCTCGTGCTTGACCTCGACCCACGCGGTCACCTCCTGTCCGAGGCGGTCGTTGAGCATCAGCAGGGCCTCGTCGAGCGTCATCGCCATGGGCGGGAACGTAGCGGGAACGGAAGCCGTCCGCGTGCCGAAAGCGGTAGCCTCGCGTGCATGCGCGCCGTCGTCGTCGCCTCGCTTCTCATCGCCGCTCTGGTGGCCGGCTGCGGCGGCGACTCGACCCCGAGCCCGTCGTCCGTCGTCTCGACGGCGATCAGCGGGCTCTCTAAGGGCGACGAGAAGCAGGTCTGCGCGCAGGTCGCGCCGGAGGGCGAGCGCAAGCTGCTCGTGGTGCTGCGCGACAACCCGCTCGGCCTCATCGTCCACGCCGACAACTGCGAGGAGGCGATCACCAAGCTGCACGCGAAGCTCTCCGAGCCGATCCGCAACGCGATGCAGGACGGCGAGGTCGAGAAGGCGAAGATCACCGGCGACACCGCGGTCGTCCACGTCCCCGGCTTCGGAATGGACGTCGAGCTCAAGAAGATCGACGAGGAGTGGAAGATCACCGGCGGACTGCTCAACTGAAGCGTCGCTCGGCGGGGTAGCCTGCCGCCGCGATGGCACCCCTGCCGCCTCTCAGCTTCCAGGTGACCTTCACGATCCCGGCCGAGATGCGCGCCGCGATGCGTGCCAAGGGCGAGATCGAGGCCTGGCTCGTCTCCGATTCGGCCGCCGAACGCGCGATCGACCAGCTGCCGGCGGCCGATCTTCAGATGGAGCTCGACCACAGCGAGCTGACGCTGAGCTGGCTGGAGCTGCAGGCGACGAACGCATGGCAGGCGGTCACGCGGGCATCGCAGGTCGTGGAGGAGATGCTGCCCGAGCTGCTGCGCACGCGCACGCTGCGCATCGAGGCCACGCTGCAGGGGCCCGACCCCGAGCTGCGCCGCCCGCTCGGCACGTAGCCGTCTACCGGCTCAGGAGCCCAGCTCGTCGACGAGGCGCAGCAGGTCGAGCGGGCTGAACGGCTTCGTGAGGAAGCGGTCGGCGCCCGCCCGCTCGGCGTGGGTGCGCGCCGAGTCGTCGGCGGAGGCGGTCAGCATCACGATCTTCGAGCCGCGCATCGACGGCTCGCTGCGCATCTGCCGGCAGGCCTCGATGCCGTCCATCCGCGGCATGTCGATGTCCAGGAACACGAGCCGCGGCCCCTCGCGCCGCGCCACCTGCACGGCCTCCTCGCCGTCGCCGGCCTCGTGCAGGTCAAACGACGACACTCCCTCGAGCGTCGTGAGGATGAGCTTGCGGATGAACGGGTCGTCGTCGACGATCAGCACGACGTGCTGGCCGGTCATCCCACCTCCAGCCGGATGCGCTCGATGGCGTCGTCGGGCAGCGAGCGGAAGACGTCGACGACGTCCGGATCGAACTGCGTCCCGCTGGCCTGCGTGATGATCAGACGCGCCTGCGCGATCGTCGAGGCCTGGCGGTAGGGGCGCTTCGTCGTCAGCGCGTCGAGCGTGTCGGCGACGGCGAAGATCCGCGCCGACAGCGGGATCGCCGTCCCGCTCAGCCCGTCGGGATAGCCCGTCCCGTCCCAGCGCTCGTGGTGGTGGCGGATGACGTCCCGTGCGGCGCCGAGGAACTCGATGTCGCGCACGATCTCGCAGCCCGTCACTGGATGCTGCTCCATGGTCAGCCGCTCGGCGCTCGTCAGGGGCCCCCGCTTGAACAGGATCCTGTCGGACACCGCGACCTTGCCCACGTCGTGTAGCAGAAAGCCGAACTCGATCTCGGGATGATCGCCGAGCTGCATTCCGTAGGCAGCGGCGAGGCGCAGCCCGTACTCCGCGACGCGCTCGGCGTGGCGGCCGGTGTAGGCGTCGCGGGCCTCGACGGCGCTGGCGAGCGCGCGCACGGTGAGCATGTACGAGCGGCGCAGCTCCTGCGCGCGGGCGCGCTCCTGCTTGAACGTCTCGCGCAGGTCGGCTGCATAGCGCTCGAGCTGGCGCTCGTTCTCTGCGGCCAGGCGCGTACGCTCGGCCAGCTCGGCCTCGAGCTCCCGGACGCGCTCCTGCAGCTGCCCCTCGGCGGTCACCGCAATCATCTTCCTGCATCCGCGGCGCGTTCGCCGAGCGCCGATCGCAGCGCGGCCACCGCCTGCGCCAGGCCGAACACCGGCATCCCGACGACGCCCGCCGCCGCTTCGCTGCCGCCTTCGGTCGAGAACACGATGACCGAACGTCCGTAGCGGCGCCCGCGTAAGGCCGTTCCGTCGAGGACGGCCGGCGTCGTGCCCATGCTCTCGTGCACGAGCGCGACCTCGAAGAACTGCTGCTCGCCCGCGCGCGTCGCCCCGGCGGGGGTCGACTCCCAGTGATGCTCGACGCACAGCGCGTCGAGCGCCGGCTCGAGCTCCGCGCGCAGCGCGTCGGGCGCGACGACGAGCACGCGCGAGCGCCGAGCCCGGATTGCCGCGCCGATGACCTCCGTCAGCCGTGCGCGGTCGATCGGCTTGGGCACCGCCCACTCGCCCGCGAGCTCGGGCGCGCGCGAGGCGACCGACACGAAGATCACCGGGATCTCGCGCAGCCGCGGGTCCTCGCGCATCGCGCGCAGGACGTCGAAGCCGTTCATCGCGGGCATGAAGACGTCGAGCGTGACGGCGTCGAAGCGCTCGCGGCGCAGCCGCGCGAGCGCGTCGGCGCCGGAGTTCACCTGCACGGTCTGCAGGCCCAGCGGCGCGAGCTGCTGAGGGACGAGCGCCGCGAGCGCCGGCTCGTCGTCGACGATCAGCACGCGCCGGGATCCGAGGGAGCCTGCCCCGCCGCCGGCCAGCGGCCTCGCCGGCGCCTGGCTCGCGGCGCCCGCCGCCGACGGCAGCCGGACGGTGAACGTCGTGCCGCGGCCAACCGTGCTCTCCACGTCGATCGAGCCGCCGTGCAGGTCGACGAGCGACTTGACGATCGCCAGCCCGAGCCCGGTGCCGGCGCTCTTGCGACCGTCCGCGGAGCCGCGGAAGAAGCGATCGAAGAGCCGGCGCACCTCCTCGGGCTCGATCCCGGGGCCGGTGTCTGCGACCGTGATCGTCGTCGCCTGCGCATCGCCCGCGAGGCACAGCGTCAGAGTGCCCTCCTCGGGCGTGTAGACGTGGGCGTTCGTCACGAGGTTCGTCAGGATCTGGCGCACGCGCGCCGGGTCGGCGAGCGCGGGCGGCCGCGGGTCGTAGATCTGCACGTCCAGGCGCTGGCGCTTGTCCTGCACGCGCGGCGCCATCAGCGCGGCGACTTCCTCGACCGTGTCGCGCAGGTCGACGCTGCGCGGATGGATCTCGAACTGGCCGGCCTCGATGCGCGCGATGTCGAGCAGGTCGTTGACGAGCTCGACGAGCCGGTTGGTGGACTGCAGGACGATGCGGATGAACTCGCGCTGGCGCTCGGTCAGGTTCTCGTTGTCGGTGCTGTCCAGCAGCTCGATGAAGCCCTTGATCGACGTGAGCGGGCTGCGCAGCTCGTGTGACGCCGTCGCGACGAAGTCGCTCTTGGCCTGCTCGAGGCGCGCGCGCTCGGTGATGTCGCGCAGCGTCCACGCGACGCCGCCCTCCGGGCCGGCGAGGCGGGCGGCCGTCACCGCGAGCGTCAGGTCACCGTCGCGGCGCACGGTGACCTCGCCGGCGAGCGCGTCGGACAGCTCGGGCAGCGGGCTGCCGGGGCCGTGGGCGATCGAGCCGATGCTCAGTCCCGGCAGGAGCTCGATGGCGCGCGGGTTCAGCGAGATGACCCGGTCGCTGTTGTCGCAGATGATCAGGCCATCGCCGAGGCTCTGGATCGTGGTGGCCAGGCGCTGGCGCTGCGCCTCGACGCGCTCGCTGGCCGTCGCGAGGTCCTCGCCCATCGCGTTGAAGGCGCGGGCGACCGCCTCGAGCTCTTGCGGGCCGTGGGGCTCGACACGCGCGCTCAGGTCGCCTGAGGACATCCGCCGCGTCGCCCCGACGAGATCATCCAGCGGTCGGCGCATCGCGCGGATCAGCAGCGCGAGGAAGCCGAGCACGCCGAAGAGCGCCAGGCCGGCGCCGAAGACGACCGCCAGCAGCGCCGAACGCGTGCGGTTCGTCGCGCGCTCGCGGGCTTCGTCGCGCCGCGCCTGCTGGCGCGTCGCCAGGTGCCGCACCGCGTCCTCCACGCTCAGCAGCTCGGCCGTGGCGCGCGTGCGGGTGGTGTCCACCGTCGGATGCTCCGCCAG
>DASYVZ010000581.1:0-1803 GCA_035936515.1 Solirubrobacteraceae bacterium
CACACCTCGAAGATCTCCCAGGCGTCGAGGCGCGGGTCGTACCACTCGAGAAACAGGGAGACGAAGAGCAGGATGGCGCCGGCGCCGATCAGCAGCATGCCCGCCTCGATGGTCCTCGGGTCGTTCCCCGTGCGGATGGAAGCGGCCGGCATTTGTGTCTCCTCGTGTCGGTCGAAGCGAACGCACGGCTGCTACCCGCCGCCCGGCGCGGTGAACCCCGCGCGCACCGCGCGCGGAGGGTTCTGGATCGAGCGGCGGGGCGAGCCGTCAGGGCGATACGGCCACTCCGGGCGGTACAGCGCGGGGGTTAGCTAGTCGGCCAGGCGGCCTGCTGCGCCGCGCGCAGCTCGCCGTCCGGGACGAGCGAGAACTTCAGCGCATGCAGCGTCGCCGGGTCCGTTCGGACCCCGCGGGCGCGAAGCTCCTGGCAGACGCGCTCCCACGCCTCGAGGCGCACTCCGGTCGGTGGCCGGCTCAGGCGCATCGACATGAGCACCGACAGCTCGAGCGCGGCGAGCTTCGGGCGCTCGCAGCGGACGCTGAGCGACGTGGGCTGCGGGTCGTCGACCTGCTCGCCGGCGTCGGTGAGCGCATACAGGCGCAGGTCGACGAGGACGAAGTCGTCGTCGCCGGTCCCGCCGTGGTTCAGCGACGCGGTGGCGCCGATGCTGCGAACGCTCTGTGACATGGCCTCACCGTAGTGACGCCGGCGCCGCCCCGTCATGCCAGGGTGGGCGGGCGGGGCAGGATCGTCGGCGCCAGAACGGTAGGGTGTTCCGCCTCCGCCGCGGCGCGAGGACCTTCATCAGTACCGACGCGTCAAGAGATCCCAGGAAGGACAGTTCACCCCGCATGCCCGTACGTGTTGGAATCAACGGCTTCGGCCGCATCGGCCGTAACGTCTTCCGCGCCGCCCAGGCGGCACAAGCCGACATCGAGTGGGTCGCCGTCAACGACCTCACCGACAACGAGACACTCGCGCACCTGCTGCGCTACGACTCGATCCTCGGGCCCTACCCGGGTACGGTGGACCTCTCCGACGAAGGACTCGTCGTCGACGGCAACCAGATCCTTGTCAAGGCCGAGAAGGATCCCGCGGCCCTCGGCTGGGGCGACCTCGGTGTCGACGTCGTGCTCGAGTCGACGGGGTTCTTCACGAAGCGCGAGGATGCCGCCAAGCACCTCGAGGCCGGCGCGAAGAAGGTCGTCATCTCCGCGCCTGCGAGCGACGAGGACATCACCGTCGTGCCCGGCGTGAACTTCGATCAGTACAACGCCGACTCGCACGACGTCATCTCAGCCGCGTCATGCACGACGAACTGCCTCGCGCCGTTCGCGAAGGTCGTCCACGAAGCGGTCGGGATCGAGCACGGCCTCATGACGACGATCCACGCGTACACCGCCGACCAGAACCTCCAGGACGGACCGCACAAGGACATGCGCCGCGCGCGCGCGTCCGCGATCAACCTCGTGCCGACCTCGACCGGCGCCGCCAAGGCGGTCGGCCTCGTGCTGCCCGAGCTCAACGGCAAGCTGCACGGCTTCGCCATTCGCGCGCCCGTCCCGACGGGGTCGGTCGTCGACCTCACGTTCGTCGCCAGCAACGCGACGAGCGTCGAGGAGGTCAACGCCGCGTTCGCCACCGCCGCCGAGGGGGAGATGGCGGGGATCCTGCAGTACACCGAGGATCCGATCGTCTCCAGCGACATCGTCGGCAACCCGCACTCGTCGATCGTCGACGGCCTGCTGACGTCGGTCATGGAGGGCACGCTCGTCAAGGTCGTCTCCTGGTACGACAACGAG
>DASYVZ010000582.1:0-6864 GCA_035936515.1 Solirubrobacteraceae bacterium
GTCGAGGACACGTCGGCGTCGCTGGTCGAGGTGCGCGCCGAGTTCGGCGACGAGATCGCCAACCTCGTCGACGGCGTGACGAAGCTCACGGGCAACGTCTTTCAGTCGCGCGACGAGGCGCAGGCCGAGAACTACCGCAAGATGATGGTCGCGATGGCCTCGGACATCCGGGTCATCCTGATCAAGCTCGCAGACCGGCTGCACAACATGCGCACGCTGGAGGCGATGCCCAAGAACAAGCAGCAGGAGAAGGCCAAGGAGACCCTGGAGATCTACGCGCCGATCGCGCACCGGCTCGGCATCCACGCGATCAAGTGGGAGCTCGAGGACCTGGCCTTCGCCACGCTCCACCCGCGCAAGTACGCAGAGATCAAGGGCCTCGTGAACCAGCAGCGCGAGGAGCGGGAGGGCTACGTGGCCCGGGCGGGCGACTACCTCGCGGAGGAGCTCGAGGCGGTGGGCATCGAGGCCGAGATCTCAGGGCGCGCCAAGCACTTCTACTCGATCTACTCGAAGATGACCAAGAAGGGCCGCGAGTTCAACGAGATCTACGACCTCACCGCGATGCGGGTGCGGGTGGGCTCGGTGAAGGACTGCTACGGGGCGGTCGGGGTCATCCACTCGCTCTGGAAGCCGCTGCCGGGCCGCTTCAAGGACTTCGTGGCGATGCCCAAGTTCAACATGTACCAGGCCCTGCACACCACCGTGATCGGGCCCGAGGGGCTGCCGCTGGAGATCCAGATCCGCACCCGCGAGATGCAGGACATGGCGGAGTTCGGGGTCGCTGCGCACTGGATCTACAAGGGCGGCGGCGACGGCAGGGGCGGCGGCGCGGGGGGTGGACCGACCTCGGATGGCGACGCGAAGCTCAAGTGGCTGCGCTCGATGCTCGAATGGCAACAGGACACGTCCGATCCCAAGGAGTTCATGGACGCGCTGAAGGTCGACCTCATCGAGGACGAGGTCTACGTCTTCACGCCCAAGGGAGAGGTGAAGTCGCTGGCAGCCGGCGCGACGCCGCTGGACTTCGCCTACGAGGTCCACACCGACGTCGGCCACCGCTGCGTCGGCGCGAAGGTCAACGGCAAGCTCGTACCGCTGCACTACGAGCTCAAGAGCGGCGACATCGTCGAGGTGATGACCTCCAACCGCGAGCGTGGCCCCTCGCGCGACTGGCTGGCGGTCGTTCGCACCACCCGGGCGCGCAACAAGATCAAGCAGTGGTTCAAGGCCGAGTCGCGCGACGACACCGAGCACACCGGCCGCGAGATCCTCCACGAGGCGCTGCGCAAGCGCGGCCTGCCGTCGCAGAAGATCGTCTCTTCGCCGCTGCTGGCCGACGTCATCCGCGAGATGGGCTTCAAGAAGGCCGACGACTTCTACATCGCGCTGGGCGGCGCGAAGATCTCGTCGAAGATCGTCGTCAACAAGATCATGCAGCGCCTCAAGCACGGCGAGGCGGCCGAGGGCGAGACGCGCACCATGGCCGAGGACCTGCTCTCCACGCGCCGACAGCGCCGCCAGCCGACGAGCACCTCGACGCAGTACGGCATCGCCGTCGAGGGTGTCGACGACGTCATGCTGCGCATCGCCAAGTGCTGCCGGCCGGTGCCGGGGGACTCGATCGTCGGCTACATCTCGCTCGGCCGCGGGATCACGATCCACCGCGAGGACTGCCCCAACGCCCAGCAGCTGCGCAAGGATCCCGAGCGCTTCACGCCGGTGCACTGGGCCGGCGGCCATGAGACGTCGTTCAAGGTCGAGCTGCAGGTCGATGCGTGGGACCGCCACCGCCTGCTCGAGGACCTCTCGCGAACGTTCGCCGAGGCCGGCATCAACATCCTCGAGGCGCGCTGCGTGGTCTCGCACCCGATGGTCCAGAACTGGTTCGTCGTCGAGGTCGGTGACCTGCAGGTCCTCAAGGGCGCGATCAGCCGCCTGCGCAACATCGAGTCGGTGTTCGACGCCTATCGCGTCACGCCGGGCGGCGGCTGAGGGCTTCTACGACACGACCGCCAGAGCGCCCGGCAGCACGCCGAACACCGCCTCGGTCACGTCTCCGAGGTGGTCGCCGTCGGCGTGCAGCGGGATCGGGCGGCCGTCGACGGAGACGCAGCGCAGGCCGGCGACGTCGCGGAAGTCGACGATCTGGCGGTGCCCGACGACCGAGCGCTTCTCCGACAGCAGGCGCGTGGCGATGCTCGGGATGTCGACCGGCGTCACGCCCCGCAGCGCGACCCCCGCCAGCGTGCCGGTCTGCAGACCGGCGCCCTCGGCGATCGCGATCGGCTTGTCGTCGAGGTAGGTGAACTGCTCGGCGTTCTGGACGATCGTCGTGATCACGCGGTCGCTGCGCCCGTCGACGTGCACCTCCATCCGCGGCGGGTGGCGGATGTAGTGGCGCAGCACGGTCTCGACCGCCGCGTAGACGAAGAAGTACTCGCGCAGCCTGTGGCGCTTGGCCCGCGGCGACTGCTCGATGCGCTTGACGACGCTGGCGTCGATGCCGAAGCCGCTCGTGTACGTGAAGGCCCGGCCGTTGGCGGTGCCGAGATCGACTTGGCGCGGGTTCCAGCTGTCGGCCATCCCCAGCAGGTGCTCGGTGGCGTCGACGATGTCGCCGGGGATGCCGAGCATCTTGCACAGCACGTTCGTCGCGCCGCCGGGCAGGCAGGTGACGGGCGTCGCGCAGCCGATGAGCCCGTTGGCGATCTCGTTGGCGGTCCCGTCGCCGCCGAAGGAGACGATGACGTCGTAGCCCTCGTTCGCCGCCGTGAGGCAGAGGTCCGTGGCGTGGCCGCGCGCCTGCGTGTCCATCGCCTCCACCTCGTAGCGCCCGTGCAGGGCGGCGACGACGAGGTTGCGCGTGCGGTCGGTCATCGTCGCCGCCGACGGGTTGGCGATGATGAGCATGCGCTTGCGCTGCACGGGCGCGCCGAGAGCTGCGGCCTCGGCGAGGCGAACGAGCGGTTCGGTTGCGGTCATGCCCGGTGTTCTACAGCCAGCCGCGTCTGCGGAAGAAGATGAGCATCGCGATGAGCATGATCACCATCGAGGCGAGCACGATCCAGAAGCCCTCGATCTGCCCCTCGCCCGGCACGCGCACGTTCATCCCGAAGATGCTCGCGACGAGCGTCAGCGGCAGGACGACGACGCTGATCGCGGTCAGCGCGCGCAGGACGTCGTTGACGCGGTGCGAGAGGACCGACTCGTTGGTCGACTCGAGGCCCTCGACGACCTCCTTGAAGTTCTCGAGCATGTCCCAGATGCGCTCCGACGCGTCGTTGATGTCGTCGAAGTAGATGTCCAGCCCCTCGGGGATGTAGCGTTTCGTGCGCTCCAGGTCCTTCAGGGCGGCGCGCTGCGGGCGGACGATCTTGCGGAAGTTGATGATTTCCTGCTTGACGTTGGAGATGTCGCGCACGATCTCGGCCGAGTGCCCCTCCCACATCTCGTCCTCGAGCACCTCGAGCTTGTTGCCCATCTTCGCGAGCATCGGAAACGAGGCGTCGACGCAGTCGTCGACGATCTTGTAGAGCAGGTAGCCGGGGCCCTTGGCGAACAGGGAGTCGCGCAGGTCCTCGCGCGTGCGGCAGCGCTCGAAGAGGTACTCCAGCGGCTGGATCGGCGCGTTGGGCAGCGTGATGACGAAGTCCGGCCCGACGAAGAGGTCGAGCTCGGCGGTGTTCAGGCGCCCGACCGCCTTGTCGAAGCGCGGGAAGTGCAGGACGACGAGCAGGTAGTCGTCGTACTCGTCGACCTTCGGGCGCTGGTTGCGCGAGAAGATGTCCTCGTAGTCGAGCGGGTGGAAGTCGAAGTGCTCCTCGAGCCACGTGCGGTCGGCCTGGCGCGGCCGCTCGATGTGGATCCAGCGCAGGCCCTCGGCCTCGACGATCTCGACGTTCGGAGCCTCCGCCTCGGCCTCCGGGGGCCCGGTGAGGGGATCCCGGCTGCGCACGGGGCGGCCAAACCGCGGCTTTGGAAGGTTCGGCATGGCTGTTATTGTGCCCGTCGAGAGCTGGACACATCCAGAGGGGTGGAGGGACAGGCCCAACGAAGCCCCGGCAACCGACCCGCAGTTCGCGGGAAACGGTGCCAATTCCTGTTAGATGTGGCACAGGCCATTGCGCCGTCGCCACGAAATCCAACACGGCGAAGGGGACATATGGCTGCCAAGCAGCTCAAGTGCAGGGAATGCGGGACGGAGTACGCGCTCGAGGCGCGCTACGTGTGCTCGAAGTGCTTCGGGCCGCTGGAGGTCGGCTACGACCATTCCAAGCTCGCCGACATCGGCGAGGTCCGCCGCCGCATCCAGGGGGGCCCGCAGAACATCTGGCGCTACCACGACTTCCTGCCGCTCGACGGCCCGCAGCCGCGCACGCGCACCGGCCTGCCGGCAGGCTGTACGCCGCTGATCCGGGCCGACCGGCTCGCGGAGCGCCTCGGCCTGCGAGAGGTCTGGGTCAAGAACGATGCCGCCAACCCGACGCACTCCTTCAAGGACCGCGTCGTGTCGGTCGCCGCCACACGCGCGCGGGAGCTGGGCTTCGACACGCTCGCCTGCGCCTCGACGGGCAACCTGGCCAACTCCGTCGCCGCTCACGGCGCGGCGCTCGGAATGGAGTCCTACGTCCTCATCCCGGCCGACCTCGAGGAGCAGAAGGTGCTCGCGACCGGCGTCTACGGCACGAACCTCGTCAAGGTCCGCGGCAACTACGACGACGTCAACCGGCTCTGCACGGAGCTGTCGGGCGACCGCGAGAACTGGGCCTTCGTGAACATCAACATGCGCCCGTACTACTCCGAGGGCTCCAAGACGGTCGCCTTCGAGATCGCCGAGCAGCTCGGCTGGGAGCTGCCCGACCGCTGCGTCGTGCCGATCGCGTCCGGCTCGCTGTACACGAAGATCGCCAAGGGCTTTCAGGAGTTCATCGACGTCAGCCTGCTCGACGGCAATGTGCCGACGATGAACGGTGCGCAGGCGACGGGCTGCTCACCGGTGGCGGCGGCGTTTCGCGACGGCAAGGACTTCTGCCGTCCCGTCAAGCCGCAGACGATCGCGAAGTCGCTGGCGATCGGCAACCCGGCCGACGGCCCGTACGCGCTGGACCTGGCCCGCGCCACCGGCGGCTCGATCGCCATGGTCGACGATCAGGAGATCCGCGCCGGCATCCGGCTGCTGGCCGAGACGACCGGCATCTTCACCGAGACGGCGGGCGGGGTCACGACGGCGGTCCTGCAAAAGCTCGCGCAGAGCGGAGAAATCGGACGCGACGAGCGCGTCGTCGTCGTCATCACCGGTGAGGGCCTGAAGACGCTCGACGCGGTTCGCGACTCGTTCGTGGCCCATGAGGTCGATCCGACGATCGAGTCCTTCGAAGCCTCGTTCGCCGAGTCGGCCCGCGTCTAGGGGGGACCATTAGGATGATCGTCTGATGTCGATCACGGTCAAGCTCCCGACGCAGCTGCGCGACGCCGCGGGCGGCGCCGCCACGGTCGAGGCCGACGGCGCCACCGTCGGCGACGCGCTCGAGTCGGTCTTTCGCACGCACGGCGAGCTGCGCGAGCGCCTGTACGCAAACGGCGACCTGCGTCGCTTCGTCAACGTCTACCTCGGCGGGGAGGACATCCGCTTCCTCGACGGCCTGCAGACCGAGGTCCCCGACGGTGCCGAGCTGACGATCCTGCCGGCGGTCGCGGGCGGCTGACGTCAGGCCGCGGACGCGCTGTCCGTGCGGGCGCGTGCCCGCGAAGTCGCCACACGATGCGTTTCGGCAGTCGGCGCCGCCGTAGTCCCGGGGCGGCGGGTGTGAAGACGTGCCACCTGGGTGGCCCCCGGGCACGCTTCACCGCCGCCACCATGCGGTTCATGTCGCGAATCCGCTCATCCCTTCTCACCGCGGCCCTCGCCGGCGCGGTGCTCGCGCCCGCCGCCACGGCGCAGGGCGCTCCGACAACGCTCGCCGTCGAGCAGGCGCCGACGCAGGTCGCCGCCTACAACGGCGTCGTCATGTGGTCGCGCTTCGATCCGGCCACCAGGACCTACTCGCTCGTGAAGTCCGTCGACGGTGGCGCCCCCACCACGGTGCCGGTCGCGCCGCGCGCCGAAGGCCCGTTCGAGATCGACCTGGGCACGAACCGCTCGGGCAAGACGTACGCCGTCTACAACCGAGAGGACGGCGACATCTACCGGCTGAACGTGGCGGCCGGGCGCGAGACGAAGCTCGACAGCCTCAGCTCGCCGTTCCAGGTCGAGCGCAGCCCCACGATCATGCGCGGCGAGATCGCGTTCATCCGTCATGACCGCGGCTACGACCACCTGCGCATCGGCAACACGACGCGCGCCTCGAAGGGCAGCCGCCTGCTCGTGAAGAAGCGCTCGCTCGTCAGCGCCGAGCTCGGCTTCTCCCGCATCGCCTACGTCGAGTCGGTGCCCGCCGAGTTTCGCGAGGTCCGCGTGCGCGCCCGCAACATCCGCACCGGCGCCGATCGCCTCGTCTACCGCGCGCGCTCGGGCGGCGCGAATGCCGCGGACGTGACACGGCCGTCGTTCATCCCGCGCCCGCCGGCGTTCGTGTGGGCCCGGACGAACCTCGGCTCCGGCACCGGCAACCGGCTGGTCCGCTACACGCTGCGCGGGTCGAAGCTCACGTTCGCGGAGGGCTCGCCGTTCTTCAACTCGACCGCATGGGCCGGCGGCGAGCTCGGCGTGGCGACCGCCTCCTCGCTGACCAACGGCGAGAGCCAGGGCGCGTGCACCGACCCCGGCGTGAACTACTGCCAGGTCCGGCTGACCGGGCCGCTGGAGTTCACCCTCAGGCCGTAGACCACCGCCCGGGCGGGCACACTGTACGTGTGCCCGCC
>DASYVZ010000583.1:0-1956 GCA_035936515.1 Solirubrobacteraceae bacterium
GCGCGACTCGCGGCTGACGATCTCCGAGAGCACGCTCAGCGCTCCCATCGCCTTCTCCCTGTTGCCGGCATCGGCCGCTGCCCGCGTCGCAACCAACGCCTCGTTCATCCGATCCGCCGCCGCCGCGCTCAGCTGCGACGACGACGCCGACGATCCGCAGCCCACCACCAGTGATGCCGCGCCCGCGGCGACCAGTCGCAGTGGCTGAAGGCGCATGCATTGATGATGCCCTACGGTCAGCAGCGACTGCGCCCGTCCGTACCGCGACAAGGATCAGGAGCGCAGGAATGCGAGCACCGCGAGCACGCGCCGGTTCACCGCGCCCGACGCGCGCGGACGACGTGGGCGGCGGGCACCCCGACCAGCCCGATCGCCCCGAGGACGAGCAGGACCGGCGTGCCGGCGCCATCCAGCGCGCCGTCGGTGAGGACGGCGTGGCCGATCCCCAGCGCGATCACCACGACCGCAAGGTAGGCGTGCAGCAGGCGCCAGGTGCCCGCGTCGATCGGCAACCGCGTACGCAGCGCGCCGAGCGCGACGACGCCGAACAGGGCGAGGGTGGCGAACAGCGCCATGCGGGCGCGGGTCGGCCCGTCGGGCGACAGCGCGAACCACGCGTCGTCGGGCGCCTCGACGAACAGGGCGCCGACGTGCACGAGCACCAGGCAGAGCACGACCGACCCCAGGATCTGATGGGGCGTGATCTGCCGCCGTCGCGCGAGCAGCGGCTGAAGAGCCAGTGCCGCCGCGGCGAGCGTGCCGGCCGTGGTCGAGACCACGAGTGCCGCCGAGGCGCCGGCGAGATGGCGATCGGTCAGCGCCAGCGTCAGCGGCAGAGCGACGACCGCGCACGCCGCGGCACCCAGCACCAGCGAGCGTCGCTCAATCACCGCGGGCGAGCGTGAGGTTGACGACCGCGCGCTCGTCGTCGAGGTCGACGACGCGCCGGATGAACACCGAGCGGTATTCGTCGTCGTCGTAGCCCACGTGGATGTTGGGTTCGCCGAACTGCGGGACGGTGGGATCGGTCTCGATCCGGTAGCGGCCATCGGAGCCGGTGCGCACGCTGGCGCGGTTGTCCTGTTCGCCGCCGGTCTCCGTCGCGAGCCAGACCTGGATGCGAACGCCCTTCAGCGGGCGGCAGCCCGCGGCCGAACGTACGAGCCCGGTGATCACGAAGCCGCTCCCGAGCGAGTCGCGCTCGGGAGCGTTCGGGATGTAGTTGTTCGTGCCGCCGGGATTGCTCTGCGTCGGCTTGCAGCGCCGCGGCGGCCGCTGCTGCCCCCGTTGCTCAGCGCGCTCCTCGGCCCGCGGCTCTACGGTGACGGTGCGCTCCGGGCCCGACTCCCCCACGTTCTCGGCGCCCGTTCCCGAAACCTCGCTGTCGATCAGCGCCGCCACGATCCCGACGGTGACGAGCGCGAGGAGGACTCCGAGCAACCACGGCCGGCGCACTCGGCTGACGATAGGTCACACCCTCGCGCGGCGCGCCGGCGCAGCGCCCTCGATTCATGAGGCAGTGGCGGTGTACTCGTGCCGGCCCAGCAGCATGGGCACCGGCTGCCGGAGTATCCGGGCGTGAGGCTGGCGTTCCGTGGTACGGATAGCCCTGCTCGTCGCGTGAGACAGAAAGGGTGCGCCGGATGCGGGAGGACCAGATGAGGGGGAAGGTGGCGCTCGTCGCGAGCGCAACCCGCGGCGCCGGGCGCGGCACGGCGGTCGCGCTGGGCGAGGCAGGCGCGACGGTCTACTGCACGGGGCGCTCGACGCGCAAGCAGCGCTCGGAGTACGACCGGCCCGAGACGATCGAGGAGACCGCCGAGCTGGTGAGCGCCGCCGGCGGCCACGGCGTCGCGGTCGCGGTCGACCACCTGGAGCCGGCGCAGGTCGATGCGCTCGTGCGCCGCATCGACGGCGAGCAGGGCCGCCTGGACGTGCTCGTCAACGACATCTGGG
>DASYVZ010000584.1:0-2684 GCA_035936515.1 Solirubrobacteraceae bacterium
TGCGGCCGGGGTCACGGTGTCGCCGGGCACGCGCGCGGCGAACACCTCCTGGTAGGGCGAGTACTCGGGGTCTGTCTGCGGCAGCGCGGCGAGCTGGGTGTCGTTCCAGAACGGGATCGCCACCTCGTCGTCGGCGACGAGCCCTTGGTAGTCGCCGATGAACTTCCCGGAGACCGACGTCGGCGCGTTGATCGCCGGATCCCACATGCGCTGTGAGACGCGGCTGTCGGTGAACGTGCGCCCGCCGTCCTCCGACCGCGCGAGGTACGTGTCGATGAAGTAGTTGGCGGGGTCGTTGCGGCGGTCGAAGAACGAGATGTTGACCTGTCCCGACGGCGTGACCGCCATCCAGGGCTGGAACTGGTCGGCGTCGGCGTTGGCCGGATCCTGGTTGACGCGTACGGGGCGGCTGTAGGAGCGCCCGCCGTCCGTCGACTTGAACAGCACGATGTCCGAGCCGGACATCGGGCCCAGCCCGTCGCCGCCGGCCCTGTAGTCGACGCCCGCGAGGTTGTTGGCCTTCTTCGTCGTCAGGAGCTTCTGCAGCTCGGCGACGGAAACCGCGCCGCCCTTGATCTGCCGGCCGAGCGCAGGCAGGTTGCCGAGCAGCGGGCTGCCCTGACCGTTGCGCGAGGCGACGGCGACATACACGTTGCCCTGCGCGTCGACCGCGGTGGTCGGGATCGACAGGTTGCGAAACGACTCGCCTGCGAACGGCTCGTTGACGCCCGCGATTCCCGCGATCGGCACCGCCAGGGACCACAGCTGACCGCGGTTGTTGGACTTGGACTGCATGAGCGCGTTGAGCTGGTTGTCGTACCAGGTCGCGTAGACCTCGCCCTTCGGGCCGATCGAGATGTGGCAGCCGATCCCGGAGATGAGCGTCTTCTGGCTCACGGGGAACGGGATGTTGTCGCCGGGACTCACCCCGCCCCAGGTCCTGCCGCCGTCGAGCGAGCGCATGACGACGATCTGCTGCAACGGCGCCTGCGTCCCGTCGAAGCTCCAGCAGATGTACATCGTCCCGATCTTGCCGTCGCGGGGTGCGTTGGGGCCGCCGTGGATGTCGGTGTGGTTGTCGACGGCGATCCAGTTCTTGTCGTCGAGGAACAGCCGCGTCGTCAGCGCGTTGACGCGGTTGTCGTGCACCGTCGTCGGGCCCGTCCACGGCCGGCCCGGGCGCTTGGTGTGCACCGTCATGTTGAAGCCCTGGAAGGCGGCGGTGCCGCCGGGGGCGTCGAGCACGTTGATGTACGCGTTGCCCTCGTCGTCGAAGTCGATCGTCGGGTCCGACGTGGTGCGATAGGCAGCCTCGTTGGCGGGATCGCATTGTCCCGGGGCCTCGCAATAGCCCGGCAGGTGGCCCTGGTCCTCCCACGTGCGCCCGCCGTCGAAGGACTCGTACGTGCCGACCTTGAAGAGGTACTTGTCGTTGTTCTCGTACATCTTCGATGCCGCCATCAGGTGGTCGTGGTCCAGCGGGTCCATCGCGATCGTCGGCTCGGAATGCGATGTGTACTGGTCACGCGAGGCGCGGTAGTTGGGGACCCCCGGAGGCGCCGCCTGCTCGAGCGCGGCGAGCGACGGGCCCTGACGCGTGCGCAGGACCGCGCTCGCGCTGTAGGACTGCGGGCCGATTGTCGTGTACGGCGTCAGCACGACGTAGTAGGCGCCCGCCGCCTTGTCGATGCCGACGCTCTCGTCGGCGCCCAGCATCTGGCCGTCGCCGGTGACGTAGTCGCCGCGCGTGCCGTCGGCGTTGCGTTTGTACACGTAGAGGTCGAGGTCGGCGAGGTCGAAGCCGGTGGCGGTGATGTTCACCGCCCCGGGATGGTCGCTGTAGAAGTTCGCCGGCACCGCGACGTCGAGCGCGAAGACGTCACAGCCGGAGCCGGCTGTCGGCCTGCCGTCGGCGCCGAAGCAGCGCGCGCCCTGATCGGAGACCAGCGTCGCGGCGCCGATCGTCGTCGAGCCCGTCCAGGAGACCGAGCCGCCGCCGGCGGCGTCCGGCGTCAGCGTGCCGGCCGGCGGATTGGCGGCGTTCGCGACCGGCACGCAGAAGCAGGTCAGCGCTGCCGCCAGCGCCACAGAAACGATCGCCCGGATGCTCCCCCGCAAGCTCACCCGCCGCGAGTGTGACAGGTAGGTGCTCGCTTGTCGCCCGAACGCAGCGGGTCGCGAGGCCCGGTGGTCCTGGCGCGCAGGTGCGATATCTGCGCCGGCGCGCGACGACCGGTCGAGTTATGCATGCCCCGCGTGCATCACGCGCCCAGCACCCCGGAGCGCCGGACCGGGCGCCCACACGACACGAGCTGACTCCACTCAAAGACGCAGTTCACCGCCACCCCCCGGACCCAGGACCAGCGAACCAACGCGTGAATCGCCGCAATGCCGCAGGCGCCGGCCTGGTCACCCGCCGGCCGGCGAACGTGGCGAGGCGTGTCCCTCGAAGTCCACGCGAGGTTGATCGTCGAAGCCGCCGCGCGAGAGCAACAGCACGCGAGCACGACGGTGGCGACGACCACGACGCCGCCGGCGAGCAACGCTCGGGCGTTCAAGCGTCAGCGCCAGGCGCCAGAATCCCCGGCCCGTCCGTACTCGAGGCCCCCCGCCCAGCGCTCCAGCCGCCAGGAGCCGAGCGCGATCGCCAGCAGGACGATCCCGTAGCCGGCGAAGCCGCCGAC
>DASYVZ010000585.1:0-7690 GCA_035936515.1 Solirubrobacteraceae bacterium
TCGAAATGCCGAAGCCCAGCGCGACGGGAAGGGTGCTGTTGGCCTTCACGCGCTGCACGAGCGACGCGACGTCAGGGCGCAGCGCCGGGCGCTCGCCGGTCCTTCCGTGCGCGGAAACGGTGTAGACGAAGCCGCGTTCCCGCGCCGCCAGCCCGGCGACGTGCTCGTCGCTCGCTGCCGGCGCGATCAGGGGCACGAGCGCGATGCCCGCGGCGTCGCAGGCCGCCAGGACCGGCGGCATCTGCTCGCGCGTCAGGTCTGGCACCAGCAACCCGCTGACACCGGCTTGCCCCAGCGCGTCAACGAAAGCCGGCGCGCGACCGTCCAGCACGAGGTGCGCGTAGCCCATGATCACGACCGGAACGCGCGTCGAGATCGCGCGGGCGACGACGAGGACGTCCTCGATGGTCGTCCCACCGCGTAGCGCGGCCGTGCCAGCGGCACGGATGACAGGACCGTCGAACACCGGATCGCGGCACGGGACGCCCAGCTCGACGACGTCGGCGCCCCCGTCAGCGTAGGCCTCGCCGATCTCGCGAGACGTCTTCAGGCTCGGAAAGCCGCCCATGAAGAACGGCATGAGCGCAGCCCGGCGCCGGTGCAGGCGCGACGCGATGAAGGCGCGATGGATCCGTTCGCCCGTCGGCGCGCTGCCATTCATGTGAGGTGAAACATGGGCGGGACCTGGCGTGCAGATGCGCAGGAGCATCCAGCACACCGAGGCGCTGTCTTCTCCCGCTTGGGTGTGAACGTGTCACTCCCGAGCCGGCGGCTGCGGGACGTATCTCCTGGCCGGGCACAGCTCTCTGAAAAGACGAGGGCCCGCCGTGCAGGGGCCTACTTCCAACTGTCAGGAGAAGTCATGGCGGACGCCATCACCCACTGGAACGACGTACTGCTGAAAGTCATCCGCCAGGTCGGCGGAGCGCCGGGCCCGATCACCCGCGGCGCCGCGATGATGCACGCGTCGGTGTACGACGCCGTCAACTCCATCGCGCCTTCGCCCTACCGGCCCTACCTCGTTTCGGTCCCGGCGGCGCCGAACGCGTCGATCGAGGCCGCCGTCGCGCAGGCTGCGTACGCGACGCTGACGGCCGCGTTCCCGACCACCACCGTGCCCCTCGGGGAGATCCTCGCCGACGAGATCAACGCGCTGCCGCCAGGACCCGAGGTCGCCGCCGGCGAGTCCGTCGGCAAGCATGCTGCGGCGGCGATGCTCGCGGCGCGTCACGGCGACGGCGCGGATGACACCGCGGCCTACGTCAGCAACCCACCCGCCCCGGGCGACTGGCGGCCGACCGGCTCCGGTGACGCGGCGGGTCCCTACTGGGGCCACGTGAGGCCGTTCTGCATCCCGACGGGCCAGTCGTTCCGGCCACCGCGCCCCGGCGGCTACGCGTACAAGAAGGACATGCTCAAGAGCTCCGAGTACGCCGCGCAGTTCAACGAGGTGCAACGCCTCGGGAGCGCCGCCTCGGTCACGCGCACGCCGGAGCAGACCGAGATCGCGTTCTTCTGGGCCAACGATCTCGACGGCACCTACAAGCCACCGGGTCAGCTCTTCGAGATCACGAGGGCCGTCTCCGAGCAGAGGGGCCTGGACATCGTCGAGAACGCTCGTCTGTTCGCGCTCGTGGCGCTCGGCATGGCGGACGCCGGCATCTGCGCCTGGGATGCCAAGTACGACACGAGCCTCGACCTCTGGCGTCCGGAAACCGCCATCCATCTCGCCGGGAGCGACGGCAACCCGGCGACGCACGAGAACAAGAAGTGGAAGCCGCTGTCGAAGAACCCGGCGACGGGCAAGCACTTCTCGCCGCCGTTTCCGGCGTACGTCTCAGGGCACGCCACGTTCGCCGCGGCTCACGCGGCGGTCATGCGCCGCTACTTCGGCACCGACAACGTGACGTTCACGGCGAAGACGGAGGATCCCAACCTCCCCGATTGCGTGGAGCGCAGCTTCAACAGCTTCACCGAGGCGGCGCGAGAGAACGCCCGCAGCCGGGTGTACCTCGGCGTGCACTTCCAGTGGGACGGCGACCACGGGCTCATCTCGGGCAACGCGCTCGGGGAGTACGTCTACGACCACGTGCTGCGGCCGGTCGGGGCCTGCTGAGCGGTCGTCGGCGAGCGGCGGCGCCTCTGCGGAGGCGCCGTCGCAGGCGCCGACTGCTAGGAGCCGAAGGCGGGCGCCAGCCCGCGCAGCGCCCGCGGAATCACCTCGCCGTGTTCGGCGGCGACGGCGGTGACCTCGTCGAGCTCGACGCACGGGACCCCATACGCGCGGGCGGTCAGGCGGATGAGCTCGGTGTGGTGCCAGGTCTGCATCCGCCAGAACGCCAGGCACACAACGCGCGCGTACTGCGCTCGGAAATCCGTCGAGGTGGTGTCGATCTCTCCCCAGCAGACGATCGCGCCGTAGACGGCGTGGTTGCGCCCGAAGCCGCCGTCGCGAGATGGGTCGGGCGGCTCGTAGGCGCCATGCAGGCCGCACGAGCAGCCAGGAGCCGGCGCGAGGTGACCCTGCTCGCAGCTCGCGGTCACGGTGCCGGGCCCCCAGAGGCCGCCGGAAGCGGCGTGGACCGAGACGTAGGGCAGCAGCCGGCCGTCGTCAGCCAACCGCCAGACGCGGTAGCCGACGACCTCCGCCGGCAGCAGCGGGATGTCGTCGCTCACGCGGACGCCTTCTGCGGCGCTACGGGCTTCGCCGGTGGGTCGGTCTCAGCCGGCGCCACCGCGGGCCGGCGGACGGGCTCGACGGTGATCCGGCGTGCAGGCTCGGTGGATCCAGCGCGCATTTCTCCTCCACTCAAATCACAGGCTTGCCGGCGATCGTACCCCCAGCTTACCGCCGGGACGCGCTGTTTCTCGCGGCGGCGGCGCGCTCGAGCTCGGACCGGACGGTGCATCCGGTGAGCGGTCCCCAATGCCCCGGCGCCGCCACGAGCGGATCGAGCTCGGCCAGCGCAAGGATGCTCCTGCGCGCCTGCTCGGTGTCGGCGTTGTACGCCTCGTGCGGAACGTGGGCGGCCGTCGGCCGGCCCCACATCGTCGTCAGGTAGAAGCAGTCGCTCACGAGCGCGACGCGATCCGTCGCGCGCCACAGCCCGATTTGCCCGGGCGCGTGCCCGGGCAACTCGATGACGCGAAACCCGGCGATCTCGTCGCCTTCGCGAACGGTGGCCGAGATGCGTACCGGCCCGCCGTCCCACACCCAGCGGTGCAGGGCACGATGCAGCAGCCGGGTGGCGGGCGGAAGCTTTGAGAGGTCCCAGCGCGCTCGGCCGCCGGCGCCCTGCGCCTCGGCGACGGCGTCGCGATGGCAGACGACGGGTGCCAGCGCGCTCAGCGCCGCGGCGGCCCCGCGATGGTCGGTGTCGGCGTGGCCGAGGACGACCCGCTCGAGCCCGCCCATCCGCTCGGCCGCCGCGGCGATCGTGGGTGCCATGCCCTTCTGGCCCGTGTCGAAGACGACGACGCCACCGACATCCTCGATCAGGTAGGCGTTCATCGTGCCGATCAGCCCGCCCCGTAGCAGCCAGACGCGCGGTGCGATCGGCTCGAGCTTCGGGACGCGCGCCATGCGCGGAGCTTTGCAGGCGCAAGGCGCCGGTGGCGATCAGCGGTAAGGCTTCACATCAGACGGCGTGACAGGAGGGTGTCACTGCCTCCCCCCAAGGTGTGAACCGCGCCTAAACGGCTTGTCAGGCCGAGTGGACCGCCCTAGGCTGCGCCCATGCATTCTCTTATGGGCTCACCGAAAACACAGGAACCGGCCAGGACGCGCGCGACGGCCGCCTCCCCGCGGCCGGCGGCGGGCAGGCAGCTCGAGGAGGGCGTGCACGTCATCGGCCTGAGCAAGGGCAGGAAGGGGGCCTACCGCAAGGGCGGGTACTCGCGCGCCTACCTCTTCGAGGACGGCGACAGGCTGACGCTGGTCGACGCGCTCTTCGACGACGACGCCCAGTTGATCATCGACTACCTGTGGAGCATCGGGCGGGCCCCGGCTGACCTGACCGACATCGTTCTGACGCACTCGCACCGCTCCCACATCGGCGGGGTCGCGACGCTCAAGCGGATCAGCGGCGCGCGCGTGTGGTGTCACGCCAGCGAAGCCGCGGTCGTCGAGGGCACGGAGTCGCTGCCGCCGATCGCGCTGTGGCCGCTGCGGCCGCTGGCGCTCTATCCGATCCGGGTGCTGTCCTACCTGCCGTACAAGCCGCACATTCCGTGCAAGGTGGACTGCCGGCCCGAAGAGGGTGACCAGATCGGCTCGCTGAAGGTGCTCCACGTGCCGGGCCACACCCCCGGCAACATCGCGCTTCTGTGGAGAGACCGCGTGCTCGTCGTCGCCGACATGATCCTCACCTGGCCGAAGTTCGGTCCGGGCTGGCCGGGCTTCAACGGCGACGAGTCGCTCTACCGCCGCTCGCTGCAGCGTCTGCTCGACCTCGAGCCCGAGATCGTCTGTGTCGCGCACGGCGAGCCGATCTGTGAAAACGCACAGCAGCTGTTGGCGACGCTCGACCGGCGTCGTCCGTAGCGCCGTCACACGCGACTGACGTATCTGTCCGGCCACGAGCGGCCTCTAGAGAATATGAATGCGTTCACCCCCCGTCGCTCCACGGAGCCGCAGATCAGCGATGCGATCACGCTCGGCTGGCGGATCGCGGCGCTCTACAGCTTGCGCCCACACGAGCTGCCGAGCTCGCCACCGGACAACAACCTGCTGCCCATGCGTCGCAGCCTGCCCGCCGCGCAGCGCCTCGCACTCGAGCTGCACGCAGCCGCGGGCGACGCCGACCGTCTCGGCGTCGGGCTCGAGGAAGGCGGGCTCGAGGAGCTGATCGCGCTCGCGGCGGAAGCCTGCGGGTGCGTCGCCGCCGAAGCCGCGTTTCGTGACCGCATCCGCGCCTGGCACATCCACCTGGAGACGATGCTGTGGGCGGACCACGAGGCCACGGGCAAGGCCTACGAGCTGGGCAGCTTCCTGTCGGACACGACCAACCGCGTCGTGTGCGGCCTGCGCAGCCTCGGCGCCACGCACGACGGGGCGGCGCGCGACCACGTCACGCGTGAGCTGCAGGACGTCTTCGCGCGCGACCGGATCGAGCGCATCAAGCGCCTGCTCGACGACCTCCAGGCGCGCATCGATCCCGCCTCCGTGCGGATCGTCGGTGAGCATCTCGAGAGCTGGCACGCCGCGGTGCAGGATCGGCCGCCGAAGTCGGTCACACGGCCGGGCGTGGAACCGCTCGACAGCCAGGCGACGATCTGGTTTCAGCTCGTCACCGGCGACAAGGAGCCGGAGGCGTTCATCGACCACGAGGAGCGGGCGAAGGTCCGCGGCACGATGTTCACGCGCACCTTGCGCTCCTACCTGGGCAACCCGCGTTCGATGGCCACTCTGGCGGCCGCTACGGTCGTGCTCCTGTTCGTCATCGCGCAGGCATCCGGACTGGTAGGCCGCGTCAAGGGCAACGAGCTCCAGGTGCTCGTCACGGTTTTCGGCTCCCTGGCAGGCGCACTTGGCCTGTCGCTGGCCTCCATCGGCCAGACCGTGCGACGGAGTGTCGATGCGCGTGCCGAGCTGCTGTGGAACACGGCGCTCGTCGATGTCATCAGCCGGCGTACGTTACGCGTCGACGACATGCTCGAGCCGCTGGCGAGCCGCCGTGCCTGGGCCCAGCGCAGTCCGCGCGCCGCCACGCGTCTCGAGACGCAGCGCGTCGGCTGAGGGGGCACGCCTGCGCGATCTCCGGCACGCTCGCCAATCCGGGCAGTGCCGGCGATCCCGCGCGGCTTTCTCTCACCCTCTGATGTGTGTGCAATGCCACAGACAGTGACGATTTCCGCTTGAGAAGCTGCGCTACGTGCATCCAAGTACAAAAGAGATGCGCGGGCCGCTCAATAAAGGTGCTCAAAGGAGACGCGATGCTTGACCTGAACCACGGCGGTCACATCATGCCCGCCGACGCTGCAGGCGCGAAGGCGATGGGTAAGAAGCTGGGACACCGCCTCATCAAGAAGGTGCCGGACACAGTTACCCCGTTTGAGTATCTGCTGCCACAGCTGAAGAGTGATGCCGGGGCGCGTATCCCAGGCGATCCGGCGAAGGTGGCGGACGACCTCAAGGCGCTGGGGCAGGCGCTCGTCGACAGCGCCCCCCCGGTGACCGGGTCCGGCGCCGCCAGGGTGAACTCGACGATCCCGGCGATCTACACGTACTGGGGTCAGTTCATCGACCATGACATGACCGCCAACACCGACCGCGACTCGTCGACGAGCGACATCACCAAGACGCCGCTTGAGCCCGTCGCACCGGACACCGTCGTCGAGAAGCTCGTCAACCTGCGCCGGCCGACGTTCGACCTCGACTCGGTGTACGGCAACGGCCCGGGCCTGGATCCCAAGGAGCACAAGCCCGACCCCGGCGGGGCTGACAAGGGGCTGTATGACGGCATCCGCCTGCGCGTGGGCGAATGCGCACACGGGCCCGGCATCCCGGGCGTGATGATCCCGCCCGACGAGGACCTCCGGCGTGACCTGCCGCGCATCGGGCCGCTGCTCGCGCAGGGCGCCATCACCGAGGACGACATCCCCGAGGGCGTACGCGACGACGTCAACCGCGACACGCGCGCGTTTATCGCCGACATGCGCAACGACGAGAACCTGATCGTCTCGCAGTTTCATCTGGCGTTCCTGCGCTTCCACAACAAGGTCCTCGACGCGATCGAGAAGAGCCCGAAGGACCTCGGCGTGCCAACGGGCGCCAAGGACGACAAGCGCTACGAGGCGGCGCGGCGACTGGTCTGCCATCACTACCAGTGGCTCGTGGTCAACGACTACCTGCCGACGGTGTGCCTGCCCGAGGTCGTCGACGACGTCCTGAACAACGGCCCGAAGTTCTACAAGCCGCTGCAGGGCAACGTGCTCTTCGCGCCGCTGGAGTATTCCGTGGCGGCGTTTCGCTTCGGGCACACGATGGTGCGCGGGGGCTATGACCACAACCGCAACTTCGGCCAGGCCGTCCCGCCCAACAGCGCGGTGTTGCCGTTCGCGTCGTTCAACCTGCTGTTCCTCTTCACGGGCAACGGCCACATCATCGATCCGGAGGACATCACCAAGAGCACGCCGAACCCCTTCGCCGGACAGAAGACGCTGCCGTTCAACTGGATCATCGAGTGGGACCGGATGACTCGCAAGGACGATCCCAACGAGGCGCACTTCGCGCGCAAGATCGACACGGTCCTCGCGCCACCGATCCACAACATGGTCAACGAGGGCACGGCGGCGGAGATCCAGGACGACGCCGGCAAGCCGCTGCGCCAGTTGCTGCGCAACCTCGCCACCCGCAACCTGCTGCGCGGCTACCTGCTCAGCATCCCGACCGGGCAGGCGATGGCGGACGTGATGGGGATCGCCAAGCTCTCCGAGGACGAGCTCAAGCAGGGCAATACCGACGCTGTCAACGCCGCACTGCAAAACGGCGGCTTCCTGCAGCACACGCCGCTGTTCTACTACGTCCTCAAGGAGGCGGAGGTCCGCGCCGACGGCAACTCGCTCGGCGAGCTGGGCAGCCGCATCGTCGTCGAGACGCAGCTCGGCATCATGCGCAACGACGCCAACTCGTACATGAACGTCAAGGGCGGCTGGGACCCCTCCAAGGGAGCCAAGCTCCCCGGCGGCG
>DASYVZ010000586.1:0-7111 GCA_035936515.1 Solirubrobacteraceae bacterium
AGAGGCCCCTGCCGGTACGCCGCACGTCGCGCGCGCCGCGGCCGCGCTTGACGGCGTCGCCGCAGCGGGCATCGCTGCGCGGCGCCGGGATCGCCTGCCAGTCGGGCGACTCGTCGCCAGCGGGGTGCGTCGTCAGCCGGCGCAGCATCCGGCCGGCGCTCGTCATGACGTGGATGTCGCCGTGATCGTCGTCGGGGCCGCTCGTGTACGCCAGCAGGCGCCCGTCGGGAGACCACGCGGGCCCTTCGTCGTGCGCGGCGTTGCGAGTGAGCTGCGTCGCCTCAGTGCCGTCGGCGCCGATGACCCACACCTCCATGTCGCGCTCGGGGTTGGCGCCGTCCACGTCGGCGTTGCTCTCGAACGCGACCCGCGTGCCGTCGGGCGACCAAGCCGGCGCCGAGTCGTACGCGCCGAGCACGTCGAACAGCGTGGTGAGGCCGGCGCCGTTGACGTCGAGCGTGAAGATCCCGCGGTCGGTGTCGCCTGTCGGCGAGAGGATCGCGGCATAGGCGACGCGGCGCTCGTCGGGGGCGAAGCTCGGATAGAGCGGCGGATGCGGCGGCGCGAAGCGCAGCCCCGGGTTCTGGCCGAGCGTGCCCATCTGCCAGATCGTCGACACGCGACCGCGGGCGCTGCGGCGAAAGAGGATCCCGCGTCCGTCCGGCAGCCACGACGGCTGACTGGAGGCCTCGCCGTCCGGCGTCTGGGTCAGCCGCAGATGGCGCGCACCCGCCGCCGTCATGCGCGCCACCTCGAAGTTCACCGTCGAATCCGGCTTGTCGATCGAATAGGCGACCGCGGTGCCGCCCGGCGACCAGTCGGGCTGCCGGTCGGTCTCGGGGTTGGTCGTCAGCCTGCGCATGCCGCTGCCGTCGGCGTTGATGCTGAAGAGGTCGAACTCGCGTCCCTGCGGATCGGTCCGCACGCTCGAGAACGCGATCCGGCCGTTGAACGTGTCGCCGGCGGCGGGGGCGGTGAACGCCAGCCACATCGCCACGCAGCAGAGCAACGCTCTCATCGGCGAGGACCGGTCACGGCGTACGCACTTGAGGCATGATGCGCAGCCGATGGCTGCGACACCGGAGGAGCTGACCGAGGAAGACCGCCGCCAGCTGCGACGCGCGGGCGAGCGGTTGCGCACCGCGTCGAAGGAGCTCGAGTCGCTCGTCGCGACCGAGCCGATAAAGAACCGCTGGGCGCCCGAGCCGGCGCCGCCCGAGATCCTCGAGGCAGCGCGCGACGAACTCGCGACCGCATGGCGCGAGCTCGTGCGTGGCTACCGCGAGCTGCTGGGCTGGGAACCGCCGCCGCCCTGACGTCCTGGCGCGCGGCGCAGGCGATAGCCGACAAAGCGACGGCGCCCGTCGGAGGCGTCGGTGTACGCGCGCTCGATGCGATGGCCCGCCTGTTCGAGCTCGAAGATCGTGCCGGCGGGATCGTCGATGCCCGCGGCCGAGAGCGCCTGCTTGGCGACGGGCTGGCCCTCCGCGTCGTGCAGTACGCCAAGCAGCCTGCGCTCCGCCGACGGCGCGGGCGGCGGCTCGGCGTCGGGTCGTAGATCGGCCGGTCGGCGGCGGTTGCCGCACAGCGCCAGGGTCCCACCGCAGACGCCGCAGGGAACACCGTGGCGGATGATGCTCTTCGCCTCCGCGCTGCTGATGACCGCCCGGCAGCGTTCGCAACGGACCAATACCGGCGACTCCCCCGTCATCTGATCCCCCTTGTTCGCGATGGGTCCGTGCACCTCAGGCCGTGCCTGGCCGCGTCCCCCGTCACCATCCCGAGCGACGCCGCCCCAGCCCGCCCGGCCCTGGCGCAAGTATGCACCCGCCTCAGGACATTGCAACCCCGGCGCCACAGAACGCGGCTGTTCATCAGCGGTACGGCCGCTACGCGTGCGTCAGCTCGCGCTCGGCGGCGCGCAGCACGGTCGCGCGCCCCTTGTGCGCGCGCTCGTGGTCGCGCGCCTTCGTCGCGACCGCCTCGTCGGCGTCGCGCAGGCGCTCGACGATCTCGGCGGCGTTCATCTCGTCATAGCCCGGCCACGGTTCGTCGCCGCGCAGCGCCTCGATCCGCTCGAGCACCGTGCTGCGGTCCTGCGTCTTGCGCTCGTAGACGTCGACCTTCGTGAGATCGACCTGGGACAGCGCAGGCAGCTGCTTGACGATCTGCTCGGCGGTGAGCGAGTCATAGCCGCTGATGGGCAGATCGTCCTCGGAGGCGACGGCGCCCTTGGCGGCGCCTTCGGCCGCGGCCGCGCCCGGCACGCGGCGCGCCTGGCGCGCGGTCGTGCGCTTGGCCTTCTGCGCGGTGCTGCGCGCCGTGCGCTCGGTCTCCTCGGCGGCGTCGCGGACGGTGCGCTCGGTCTCCTCGGCGACGTCGCGCAGGGCGTCGGCCGCACCGGATTCGCTGATGTCGTATGAGCCGTCGCCATCGATCTCGGCGCGTGCGACGGCCCTCGCGAGCGCAGGGAGCTCCTGCCGGACCGCCTCGAGCATCGCCTCCTCGTCGCGGCGGATGGAGAGCGCCAGCTCGGCCGTCTGCGTGTCGGCCGCCGAGCGTGCGAGGTGCTCGAGGGCGATGTACGTCGCGATCTCCAGCGCCTCGGTGGCGCAGGCGTCCTTGGCGTTCTTGAGCACCTTCTCCTCGCCGCCGGTTCCGCGCACGATGTCGAGCGGCGCCTTGGCGAGCGCGAGCATCTGGCCCACCGCGTCCTGCGCCGTTCCGATGATCGCCCCGATCGGGTCGCCGCCGCCCTGCAGCTCGCGGCGGCGCGCCGCGACCCGAGTGGCGTGATCGCGCGTCTCGCGCAGGTGGCGCTCGAGCGCGCTGCGGTAGCGGCCGCGCGGCGCGATCGCGATCTGCTCCTGCAGGACGCGGGTGAGGCCCATCTCCGTGGCGTGGGCTTCGTTGAGGTACTGGACGATCTTCTTCTCGGACTTCGTCATGGGCAGCTCCCGGGGCTCGCAGCTTGCGTGCTGCTCTCGGCCTACCCGTTCGCTCGGCGCCGATCCCCTTCTCACGTCGCTGACCTGCGCGGTAGCGTTCGCTCGGTGCCACGGGTGGCCGCCGCCGGCAGCGAACTGCATCACGAACCCGGCGGGCGCGGCGCGCCGCTGCTGCTGCTCATCCAGAGAATGGGCGCCACCGGCACGCAGTGGGGCGAGCCGTTCCTGACGGAGCTCGAGCGCGACTTCGACCTCGTGGCCTCGCTGATCCCGCGGGCGCGCCTGGAGCTGCTCGAGGGCGCCGGGCACCTCTTCTTCCGCGAGCAGCCGCAGCGCTCGGTCGCACTCGTCCGGCGGTTCGCGCTGGACGCGCGGGTACTGTCCAGCCCATGACGCACATCGAGGTAAGCGAGCGGGGGCAGCCGATCGCCTTCTCGTTCGAGGACATGATGAAGTACCACGGTCCCGGCTCGCCGGGTGGCGTCGCGATGGCCTTCAAGGTGATGGAGCGCGCGTTCGTCGTGCTGTCGCCCGAGGGTCCGCCGCAGCGCCGGGAGATCTCCGTCCGCACGTCGTTCGGCGGTCCCGGGGCGCGCGACGGCTTCGAGGCCGTCACCCGCGCGCTCACCGGCGAGCGCTACACGGTCGATGCCGCACTCGCACGACCCGAGCTCGGCCGCGAGCGCGAGCGCTTCGTCTTCGTCCTCTCGTACGCGCAGCGGTCTGTCACGTTGCTGCTGCGCGACGGCTTCGTGGTGCCGGAGTTCATCGACCTCGTGCGGACCGACGATCGCACGGACGAGCAGAAGGAGCGCCTCGAGGTGCTGAAGGGCGAGCTGGCGGAGCGCGTGATGGCCGCCGCGGCAGCCGACGTCTACGACGTCGACGGCGGCTAGGCTGCCTGGGATGCAGGCGCTGGCGGCTCTTGGTGACGCGCCGATCGCGGCGATTGCGGTGGTGGCGATCCTGCTCGGCGTGCTGCTCCTCGCCCGTGGCTCGCGCGAGAAGCGCGCGGCACGCGGGGCGAGCGGTGCGGATGCCCAACCGGAACCGGAGCCGGAACCGGCATCGGAGCCGGAACCGGCGTCACGACGCCAGCCCCAGCCGTAGCCCGAGCCCGAGGTGCCGCAAGACGCGAAGGAACCGGCGCCCCCGCGGGCGTCGGACGCGCACCTCTCGCAGTCGCCGCCGGCGACGGCCGACCCAGAGCCGCCCGCCGAGGAGGCTGCGCCGCAATCGGCGGAACCTGCCACGACGAAGGAGCCGGCGTGGCGCGTGGCCGCGCGCGCGGCGAACTCGGCCGTGCGCTTCCGTCAGGGCACGATCAAGATCGGCGGCAAGCCGACCGGCAAGCGCAAGGGCGACTGACGCAGAAGAGCCCACCGGCGCGAACGCCGGTGGGCTCAGTCAGGGTGCTGTGTCATGCGCCGGACGCGTGCCGGCGGCGATCGGGTGGGGCTACGCCGCTTCGCGCAGCCCGGCGAGCGCTGCTTCGCCCTCGAGGCTGCGCATGGCGGCCTCTTCGAGCTGGCGGGCGCGGTCGCGGGTGATGCTGAGCTCGCGGCTCGTCGCCTCGATCGAGCGCTCGCGACCGTCGCGCAGGCCGTAGCGCAGCTCGACCACACGGCGCTCCTCGCCGGTCAGCCGCCCGAGGGCGTCGGCGACGGTGCGCTCGAGCTCGCTGGACTGAGCTTCTTGGCTCGGGTCCGGGCGATCGCTTGCGATGAAGTCACCGAGGTTCGAGTCGCCGTCGTCGCCGATCGGCACGTCGAGGCTCGTGACGTGACGGCGCGCCTCGCGCAGCGCGAGCACGTCGGCCACCGTCATGTCAGCCGCTGCCGCGACCTCCTCGTCAGACGGATCGTGCGAGAGCTTCGCCGTCAGGTCACGCTCGACGCGCGAGAGCTTGCGCTCGCGCTGCTCGATGTGCGTCGGGAGGCGGATCGTCCGCGACGTGTTGGCGAGGCCGCGCTGGATGCTCTGGCGAATCCACAGCGTCGCGTACGTCGAGAACTTGAAGCCCTTGCGCCAGTCGAACTTCTCCGCGGCGCGGATCAGCCCGAGCGTGCCCTCCTGGACGAGGTCGCCCAGCGGCAGCCCGAGGCCCTGGTACCGACGTGCCTGGGAGACGACGAGGCGCAGGTTCGCGTTGATCATGCGGTCCTTGGCATCGACGTCGCCGCGCTCGATGCGCTTGGCGAGCTCGATCTCCTCGGCGGCGGTCAGCAGCTCGTAGCGCGACGCCTGGTTGAGGAACGTCTGCAGGGAGTCGGCGGTCATCTCGGCCTGGGCACGGGCGGTCTGGCGTGCGGATTCCTCCGCCGGCGTCCGCCGCTTGGGGCGCTTCGGTGGGGCGCTGTGTTCGCCGCGACGCCGCGCGCTCGTTGTCGTAGTCCTTGCCATGCGATCCCTTTCAGATGTGTCGACGCGCCGTGTTCGCGACCCACCCCGACCCGTCTGCTCGTTGCCTGCCCGAAGGCCGCACATCAGAAGACAGGAGAGGAGGCGGTCGAGCGAGTGGGGGTGCTCCCACACGACGCCGGACCGCATCTTACCAGATGATTGCGCGAGCAACAAGCCCGGAGCGACACTCTCTGACGGTCCGCCGTTTACGCGTCTTCGCGCCCGCCCTCACCTGTGGTGAGCCGCCTCGGCGACGACCTCCACGGGCGCCACCGAGCATAGCTGCGGCGCGCGCGCGCGGCGAAGTCGCAACCGCGTCGGGAAACGTGCGCGCCCAGCGGCGGGGTGCCCGGCCTACCTCAGCGCCAGCAGCTCGAACGTGATGGCGCCGTCGTCAATCGTGGCGAGGCCCATCGTGTGGCCGGGCGCGCGGCGGCGTTCGGTGGGGGAGCCTGGGTTGAAGATCTGAAAGACGTCGAGCGACGCGTGCTCGGGCATGTGCGTGTGGCCGAAGACCACCGCGTCGCAGTGGGGAAACTCGGCGCGCAGCCGCTCGCAGCGGCCGGCCGCCGGCCCTGGGATGTGCACCATGCCGATGCGCGCGGCGCCGAACTCGAGCTCCAGGCGCGCGGGCAGCAGCGCGCGCACCGCGGCGCTGTCGACGTTTCCGCTGATCGCATGCAGCGGTGGCCCGAGCGAGCGCAGCAGCTCGAGCACGGGGACGTCGATGAGGTCGCCGGCGTGCAGGATCGCGTCGGCGGCGCGGCAGCGCTCGAGACAGGCCTCGGGGATCGTCCTGGCGCCGCGCGGCATGTGCGTGTCGCTGATGATCGCCAACTGCATCCGCAGCAGCGTCGCAGCATCCGGCGAGGCGAGGCGAGGCGACAGGCGCTCCGAGGCGAGGCGTGGGCGGCGGCGAGCGGCTGGTGGCGTGCCGGTGCGGCCGGGTAAGCGTCGCGGCGTGTCCCCCTCGCGATCAGCGCTGACCGTCGCTGTCACCGGCCCGACCGGCACGTTCGGCTTCGGGCTGATCCCCTTGCTGCAGGCCGACCCGGGAATCGAGGCGATCGTAGGCATCGCCCGCCGCCCGTTCGATCCCGCCGCCCACGGCTGGACCAAGATGCGCTACCGCGAGGGCGACGTCCGCGACCGTGCCGCGCTTACGGCCGCGTTCTCCGGCGCCGACGTCGTGGTGCACCTCGCGTTCAACGTCACCGGACGCGCCGATCGCGGCGCGATCCGCGCGATCAACGTCGAGGGAACGATGAACGCGTTCGCCGCGGCCGCCGAGGCGGGCGCCGCCCGCTTCGTCTACGCCTCGTCGGTCGCGGCCTACGGCTTTGACTCCGACAACCCGATCGGGATGACCGAGGACTGGCCCACGCGTCCCTCCGAGCACCTCTTCTACGCCCGCGAGAAGGCCGAGATCGAGCACCTCCTGCAGGACGCTGCCGCCGCGCATCCGCAGCTTGGCCTGTACGTCCTGCGCCCGCCGATCGTGCTCGGCCCGCACACGCTCGGCGCCAAGACGTTCCTACGCGGGCCGCTCGAGCCGGCCGCGCGGCGGGTGGCGGGGCTGGCGCTGCGGCTGCCCGTCGCACTGCCCGTGCCGGTCGTGCCGCTCGCGCTGCAGTTCGTCCACGAGGAGGACGTCGGCGAGGCGCTGCGCCTCTGCGTGGTCGGCGCCGGGCCGCCGGGCGCCTACAACATCGCCGCTGTGGGCGAGCCGACGCTTGTCGATGTCGCCCGCGAGGCGGGTC
>DASYVZ010000587.1:0-11746 GCA_035936515.1 Solirubrobacteraceae bacterium
GCTCGTGCCCGAGGAGCGTCCCGCGCCGTCGCCGGGCGCGGGACCGCCGCGCACCGCCGGCGCCTAGCGCCGACGGACTTCCGGCCGCGCACCCGCCCCACGCAGTCGCGCCACCGCCCCGTCGCGCGTTTGCGCTCCGCCCCTGCGTCGTGGCTACGACTACCGATCAGGCGTCCGATTCGGAACGCGAAGACCGCGGCAACCCTACGCCTAATCGCTGCGCTGCGACGGCCGGCCGCCGAACGTGGGCTAGGCTTGACGTACGCGAGTCTCGATTTGCGCGGCGTCATGCTGCGACGAGAGGGAAGCGTGGGCCGCGCGGCGGATGCTTTTCGTTTTCCTCCTGCTTTTCGCGCGCGCCCGTTTCTAGGAGGGAGACGAGGACGGGGGCTGGCACATGGCCAGCACGCATACAGAGCACACGCCGGTCGGTTCGAAAGCCGCAGCGATCTCCAACCACGTCGTGCGCACGATGAGCGAGTACACCGGCCGCGGACCGACGAAGGGGCGCACGCACATCAACGACGACATCGTGACCGTCGTGTTGCGCGACACCCTGACGAAAGGTGAGCGCAGCCTCGTCGCCGAAAACCTCGACGAGCTCGTGCTCGCGATGCGCAAGGCCTTTCAGGGCACGATGCGCCACGACCTCGTCAGCGGCATCGAGGAGATCCTCGGCCGCAAGGTCATCGCGTTCATGAGCGACAACCACATCGACCCCGATGTCGCCGTCGAGGTGTTCCTGCTCGCGCCGTCCGGCGCCGGCGCCCAGCGCAACGGCGCGCGCGGTGCCGCCGAGACGCCCGGCGAGGCGATGCCCGGGCCCACCCTGTAGACGCACGGCCCCTGGCGGGCGTGCGAGGACGCGGCGCTCGTCGTCTACCGCGACGCGCGGTCGGCGCGTGAGCCACACTGGCGGCAGGTGGTGGGCGACGGTGGTGGACATCTGCTCGCACAGGGCCTGCGGCTGACCGCCGCCGCAGGGCTCGCCTCGATCGCCGCCGGCACGATCCACGCAGCCGCCGCGGCGGCGCATGCCGATCACGCGCCGGCCGAGGCGCTCTTCGCGATCCTCGCCGCCGGCCAGATCGGCTGGGGGCTGCTCGCGCTCCGGCCCATCGGCCGGCGACTGATCCTTGCCGGCGCAGTGGGCAACCTCGTCGTGCTGGCGGCATGGCTCACCGCGAAGACCGCCGGGATCGGCTTCGTGCGCGGCCTCGAGCATGCCGAGCGGGCACAGCTCTCCGACAGCCTCGCGGCTGCGATGGCGGCGTTTGCCGCCGTGGGTGCGTTCCAGGCCGTGGCCGGCGCCGGCCGTCGCGCTGCGCTGGGAACGCCGGTGGCGGGGGTGGTCGCAGTCGTGATCGCCGCGGCGGCGGTCGCTGGTGTGATGGCGGCTCGGGGGCACGCTCACGGCGAGCCGGGCTACGTCGCCAGCGCGCGGCACGACGCTGCCGAACTCCAGCACGCGCCGCGGAGGACAACGCCGCACGCGCCGGGAGCGACCGATCTCGGCGGCGTCGAAGGGGTGACAGCCGCTCAGCAGGCGCGCGCCGAGAGGCTGCGGGACGCGACCCGCCGCCGGCTGCCGGTGTTCGCCCGCGTCGCCGCTGCCGAGGCCGCCGGCTACGTCTCGATCGGCGACGCGGTCACCGGGCACGAGCACTACGTCAACTGGTCCTACGTCAACGACGACGCGATCCTCGATCCGGCGCACGCGGAGTCGCTCGTCTACCGCGTCGACGGCCGGGAGCGGACGCTCGTGGCGGCGATGTACATGCTCGGCGAGGACGCGAAGCTCGACACGGTTCCCGACGTCGGCGGCCGGCTGACCCAGTGGCACGTCCATGACGACCTGTGCTTCACCGACGACGACGCCGCGCCCGTCGTCGCCGGCCTCACCACGCCCGGCGGACGCTGTCCGCCGCCGCTCGTCAAGCGCGCGCGGGTTCCGATGCTGCACGTCTGGATCGTCCCGCACGAGTGCGGTCCGTTCGCCGCGCTCGACGGGGTCGCCGGCGGGCAGGTCGAGGATGGCGAGCGGCCGCGCTGCCATCACGTGCACGCCGGCAGCTGACAGCCGCCCGCGTCGCGCTGCTCTCACCGCATCTCTCATCCCTCAGGATGGCGGTCCCGCCCCGCGGGGCCGTCTCGGGGCGCGGGCGTGAACACGAACCGGCCGGCCACGACCTCCACGCGCCAGATCTCGTCGAAGCCCTCGTCGAAGCACGGGATCTCGAGCCGCTTGTACGTCCCGAGGATCCCCTGGACGGGGATCCGCGCGCGGCCGGTTCGACCGGCGTTGCGTGCGAGCGCGTCGCGCGGCCGCACGTCGAGCCAGTACGCAACAGCGCGGAAGCCCGCTTCCAGCGCCGGCTGGACGAACGGCGCACGATCCGCGACGGTCGCGTTGATCTTGTCCACGACGAAACGCTGGCGCGTCTCGAGGCACACGTCCAGGAACCGGCGCTCACGGTTCGGCGTGCGCAGCAGGTCGCGCGAGATGCGCACGTGCGTGTCAAGAAGCACTCGCGCACGAGCGTGCTCTTGCCGGCGCCCTGGATGCCGCAGATGAGCACGGCCTCGGGAGACATGTTGCTCACCTACCCGGCGGCGCGTGCGCGCCGCAACAACCGGTCGACGACGCGCTTGACCGTGTCCACGGGCACGGCGAGCGCGATCCCGTTGCCGCGCCCTTGCGTCATGACGCCGATCACCCGTCCCGCCCCGTCCAGCAGCGGTCCGCCGGAGTTGCCGGGATTGATCGACGCGTCGGTCTGCACGACGTTGCGGATCCGCGTGCCGTCGGGCGACGTCATGCGCCGGCCGAGCGCCGACACGACACCGACGCTCAGCGATCTCTGGAGCCCGAACGGGTTGCCGATCGCGAGCGCCGCGTCACCGATGCGCACGTCGGCGGAGTCGCCGAGCGGCAGCGGCGTCAGTCGTGCCGCGTCGGCGCGAGCGATCCGCACCACGGCCAGATCGGTCGCCGCATCGCGACCGACGATCGTCGCGCGCAACGGGTCGTCGCCGGGATCGAACTGCACGGTGGTGCTGCCGCGTCCCGCCACGATGTGCTGGTTCGTGACGATGTGGCCAGCATCGTCGATGACGAATCCCGACCCCGTCGCGATCCGGTCGTCGCGCGTGGGTGGACCCGTCCGCGGGGCTACGCCCGGAGGGCGGTGATCGACGAGCACGACGCCCGCGCGCGCCCGCCGGTAGACCTCGCCGACCGAGGGAACCGCCGTCGTGGGCGTCGTCGAACCGCCGCCGCTTCCGCGGTCGGCCTCGTCGTCGAACGCCCCCGCCGCGAGGAAGATCGCGCAGACGGTGACCGCCGAGACGACACCGCTGATGAGCGCGGTCGGCAGCGAGCCTCGTGCTGGGGCGTCCACGCGCGACATTCAACGCGGCAATCGCCGGGCGTGCGCCGACTCGTCGACAGGGCCTCCCGCGCGTCGCTGCACGCGCGCACGCGACATTGCTGCGAGACGAACTCCTCGATGTAGGCCGAGCCTTCCGGCAACTCCGCGTCCGGTGTCATCCACCACACCTCAACCGCTCGTCGTCGCTCCCCAATCCTCGGGCGCCACGTCGTCGATCGGCTGCGAGAAGTGCCAGTGGTGGCCCTCCGGGTCGATCGCGCCGAAGCGGCGCTCGCCGTACTGCTGGTCCGTCGGCTCCTCGCTGATCTGCATCCCGGCGCCGCGAGCGCGCTCGCACAACGCGTCGACGTCGTCGAGGTCGCTGACGCCGACGAGCACGGTCGGCCCGCCGAGCTTGCTCGGGTTGCGGTAGGCGTCGCCGGGATCGCCGAGGTGGATCACGTCGTCGCCAAGGCGCATCTCGGCATGGCTGACGTAGCCCTGCGGCCCGGTGTAGCGCAGGACCTCCTCGAATCCGAACGCGCGGGCCAGGAACTCCAGCGCCGCGTCGACGTCCTCGTAGAGCAGGTACGGGGTGATGGTCATGGAGCCTCTCCTCGGATGATCCGGTCGAGCGGGTGAAGGCGTCACCCGAGGATCGCATCGTCGGGCTGCGCGAGCGAGTGCGGGAGCCGTCCGACCGACGCCGGGCGCTCCGGGGGCCGCCGCGGTTCCGCGGCGGCGTCGGGTAGCTTGCCCCGGATGTCCGCCCCCACCGAGCCTTACCCCTGGGAGCGCCGCCTCGGCGCGACCCCGCTGCACGACGACGCGGTCGAGTTTCGCGTCTGGGCGCTCGGCGCCGAGAACGTCCGGGTGCGGGTCGGCGACGACGAGCACGCGCTGACCCACGTCGGCGGCGGGGTGCACGAGGTGTGCGTCGACGCCCACGGCGGCGAGGACTACGTCTACCTGCTTGGCGGCGACGCCGGCGAGCTGCCCGATCCCGCCTCCCGCCAGCAGCCCCGCGGCCTGCGCGGACCGTCGCGCATCGTCGATACGAAGGCGTTCGCCTGGACGGACGACGACTTCTCGCCGCGACCCTTGAGCGATCACGTCATCTACGAGCTGCACATCGGCACGTTCACCGGCGAGGGGACGTTTGATGCGGCGATCGAGCACCTCCCCGGCCTCGCCGAGCTTGGCATCACCGCGATCGAGGTCATGCCGATCGCCGAGTTCCCCGGCAACCATGGCTGGGGCTACGACGGCGTGTACCTCAGCGCGGCGCAGTCCAGCTACGGCGGCCCGCTCGGGTTCCAGCGGCTCGTCGATGCCGCCCACGCCAGCGGGCTGAGCGTCATCCTCGACGTCGTCTACAACCACGTCGGCGCCTCCGGCAACCAGGCGCTGGCCGCGTTCGGGCCCTACTTCACCGACCGCTACTCGACGTTCTGGGGCAACGCGATCAACTACGACGACGAGTACGCCGACCCCGTCCGCGAATGGGTGCTGCAGTCCGCCGAGGGCTGGGTGCGCGACTTCCACGTCGACGGGCTGCGCCTCGACGCGATCCACGCGATCTTCGACACCGGGGCGGTGCCGATCATGGCCCAGCTCGCCGACCGCGTGCACGGCGCGCGGCGCGGCGCGCTCGTGATCGCCGAGTCCGGCCTCAACGACCCGATGGTCGTCCGCCCGCGCGAGCTGGGCGGCTTCGGGCACGACGCGCAGTGGGCCGACGACTTCCACCACGCCCTGCGCGTGCTGCTGACCGGCGATCGCGGCGGCTACTACGAGGAGTTCGGCGCCGTCGCCGACCTTGCCAAGGCCTTCGCACGCCCCTTCGTCCACGACGGCCAGTACTCGACGTTTCGCAAGCGCCGCTTCGGCGCGCCCGCCGCCGACCGCCCGCCGCAGCAGTTCGTCGTCTTCGACCAGAACCACGACCAGGTCGGCAACCGCGCCTTCGGCGACCGCCTGCCGCCCGAGGCGCGCCGACTCGGCGCCTTCGTCACGCTGCTGTCGCCCTTCACCCCGATGCTCTTCATGGGCGAGGAGTACGGCGAGCCGGCGCCGTTTCAGTTCTTCGCCGACCACATCGACGAGGAGATCGCCACCGCAACGCGCGATGGTCGGCGGCGCGAGTTCGCGGCCTTCGCGGAGTTCGCCGGCGAGGAGGTCCCCGACCCGCAGGACCCGGCGACGTTCGAGCGCTCCAAGCTCACGCGCGACCGCGACGAGGCGCTCGCGGACCTGTTCGCAAGACTGCTCGCCGTCCGCCGCCAACTGCCCGACGAGGAGACCATGACCGAGTACGACGAGGCCGCGCGCTGGCTGGCGGTCGACCGCGGCCCCTACCGGATGGCCTGCAACTTCGCCGCCGGTACACAAGCGGTGCCGCTCGGCAGCGCTCACCGCGAGCTCGTGCTCGCAACGGAGGACGCCGCGCAGCTACGCGACGGCGAGGTCCTTTTGCCGGCGCTCGCCGGGGCGCTCGTGCGATCGCCGGCGGGGGCCGCGGCGCTCGCCGCCGACGATCCGGTGAGCCGCGGCGGCCACTCGTGAAGCGTGACTACGGGCTGGAGGTCTGGCCCGGTCGGCCGTTCCCGCTCGGGCCGAGCTGGAACGGCCGCGGGACGAACTTCTCGATCTTCAGCGAGCACGCCGAGCGCGTCGAGCTGTGCCTGTTCGACGCCGACGACAACGAGACGCGCATCGAGCTGCTCGACCAGACGGCGCACAACTGGCACTGCTACCTGCCCGGCGTGCGGCCCGGGCAGCGGTACGGCTACCGCGTCCACGGGCCGTACGACCCGGAGTGCGGCAAGCGCTTCAACCCCATGAAGCTGCTGATCGACCCCTACGCGAAGGCGATCGAGGGCGAGATCCGCTGGGAGGCCGCGAGCACGCTGCCCTACATCCCCGACGACTCCGACACCGCCGACCTCGAGGCCGACGACGAAGACGACGCCGAGGCGATCCCGAAGTGCCTCGTCATCGATCCCGGCTTCGACTGGGAGGGCGACGAGCTGCCCGCGACGCCGTGGAACCAGACGGTCATCTACGAGGCGCACGTCAAGGGCTTCACGATGCTGCACCCGGACGTCCGCGAAGACCTGCGCGGCACGTACGGCGGGCTGGCGTCCAAGCCGGCGATCGCCTACCTCAAGGAGCTCGGCGTCACCGCGATCGAGCTGCTGCCGGTGCATCACAACGCCGACGAGCACTTCCTCGTCGAGAAGGACCTGTCGAACTACTGGGGCTACAGCTCCATCGGCTTCCTCGCGCCGCACGCCGACTACGCCGCAACCGGCTCGACCGGCGAGCAGGTGCACGAGTTCAAGGGCATGGTCAAGGCGATGCACAAGGCCGGCATCGAGGTGATCCTCGACGTCGTCTACAACCACACCGCCGAGGGCAACCACCTCGGCCCGATGCTCGCCTTCAAGGGCATCGACAACGAGAGCTACTACCGGCTCATGCCCAACGACCCGCGCTTCTACATGGACTTCACCGGTACGGGCAACTCGCTGAACCCGGTTCATCCGAGCGTCCTGCGGCTGATCATGGACTCGCTGCGCTACTGGGTCACCGAGTGCCACGTCGACGGCTTTCGCTTCGACCTCGCATCGGCGCTGGCGCGCGAGCTCTACGACGTCGACCGCCTCAGCGCGTTCTTCGACACGATCCACCAGGACCCGGTGCTCTCGCAGGTCAAGCTCATCGCCGAGCCGTGGGACGTCGGCCCCGGCGGTTACCAGGTCGGCAACTTCCCGGTGCTGTGGACGGAGTGGAACGGGATCTATCGCGACACGATCCGCGACTTCTGGCGCGGCAAGGCGAGCGCCGCGGAGTTCGCGAGCCGCCTGACGGGCTCCAGCGACCTCTACGACGACGGCCGGATGCCGGTCGCCTCGATCAACTTCGTGACCGCGCACGACGGCTTCACGCTCGCCGACCTCGTGTCCTACAACGACAAGCACAACGAGGCCAACCTCGAGAACAACCGGGACGGCACGGACGACAACCGCTCGTGGAACCACGGCGTGGAGGGGCCGACCGACGACCCGCAGATCAACGCGTTGCGCGAGCGCCAGCAGCGCAACTTCCTCACGACGCTGCTGCTCTCCCAGGGCGTGCCGATGCTGCTCGGCGGCGACGAGTTCTCGCGCACGCAGCACGGCAACAACAACGCGTGGTGCCAGGACAACGAGATCTCCTGGTTTCACTGGGACTTCGACGAGCGCGCGCAGCGCCTGCACGACTTCGCGCGGCGGATCATCGCGCTGCGCCAGGCGCACCCGGTCTTCCGCCGCCGCCACTTCCTGCTCGGCGACAGCACCGCGGGAACGGGGCTGCCCGACGCGTGGTGGTTTCGAACCGACGGGCGGCGCATGACCCAGCGCGACTGGGCCTCCAACGGGCACGTCATCGGCCTGTCTCTCAACGGCCACGAGTTCCCCTACGTCGACGCCCGCGGGCAGCCGATCATCGACGACTCGTTTCTGCTGCTGTTCAACGGCCACCACGAGGACGTGATGTTCACGCTGCCCTCGCGTCGCTACGGCCTGGAGTGGGCGCTGGAGGTCTGCACGGGTGATCCCGCGCTCGCGCCGCAGGCGTTCACCCGGCGCCCGCGCGAGGAGCTCGAGGTCATCGCGCGATCGGTGACGGTGCTGCGCCGGGTGGACCCGCCGCGTGAGTGATCTGCGCGCCACCTACCGCCTGCAGCTGGGGCCGCAGATGCGATTTGACGACGTGCGCGCGCTCGTGCCGTACCTCGCGGAGCTCGGCGTCAGCCACCTGTACCTGTCCCCGTCGCTGCAGGCGCGGTCGGGCTCGACGCACGGCTATGACGTCGTCGACCCGACGCGGGTCTCGGACTCCCTGGGCGGGGAGGAGGGGCTGCGTGCGCTCGCGGCTGCCGGTCTCGGGATCATCCTCGACATCGTCCCCAACCACATGGGCACCGGCGACGAGAACCGCTGGTGGGCCGACGAGGAGGAGCGCCTGCGCGTCTTCGACGTCGACCCGCAGACCGGGGACTACCGGCGCTTCTTCGACATCGACGACCTCGCCGGGGTGCGCGTCGAGGACCCCGAGGTCTTCGACCTGACGCACCGCAAGGTCCTCTCGCTGCTCGCCGACGGAGTGATCGAAGGGCTGCGGATCGACCATCCCGACGGGCTCGCCGACCCGGCGGGATACCTCGAGCGACTGGCCGCCGCCGGCGCCGACCGCGTCTGGGTCGAGAAGATCCTGCACCCTGGCGAGGCGCTGCGCGTGTGGCCCGTGAGCGGCACGGTGGGCTATGAGTTCCTCAACGACGTGCAGGCGTTGTTCATCGATCCCGCCGGCGAGCCGGTGCTGACCGAGCTCGCCCACGAGCTGACCGGCGAGGAGCGCTCGTTCGACGAGGTCGCGCTGGAGGCGCAGCTCGAGCAGGCGCACGGAACCTTCAGCCGCGAGGTGCAGCGCCTGCGCGCGATCCACGATCCCGGCGATCTGGAGGAGGCGCTCGCCCGGCTGCCGGTCTACCGCACGTATGTGCGCGAAGGCGTCTTCGACCAGGCCGATCGCGCGGCGCTGGCGGCGGCCGGGCGCCCGGATCTCTTCGATGGCGCGCCGGAGGAGTTCGTCGCGCGCTTTCAGCAGACGTCACCGCCGGTGACGGCGAAGGGCATCGAGGACACCGCGTTCTATCGCTACGTCCGGCTGCTGGCGCTCAACGACGTCGGCGGCGACCCCGGCCGCTGGGGCATCTCGGTCGACGACTTCCATGCCGCCAACACCGAGCGCGCGCGCCGCTTTCCGCAGAACCTGCTCGTCACGCAGACGCACGACACGAAGCGCTCGGGCGACGCGCGGGCGCGAATCGGCGCGCTGAGCGCAATGGCCGAGGCCTGGGCGACGTGCGTGCGGCGCTGGTATGAGCTGACCGACGAGCTCGTCGTCGACGGCGTCGGGCGCGGCGGACCGGATTCCCAGGAGCGCTACCTCATCTTCCAGACGCTGGTCGGGGTGTGGCCGATCTCGCCCGAGCGCCTCGAGGGCTACGTCGAGAAGGCGCTGCGCGAGGCGAAGCGCAACACGAACTGGGTCGACCAGAACCACGACTGGGAGGATCGCGTCAAGCGCTTCGCGGTCGCGCTGCTCACGCACGGGCCGTTCATCGATGCCTTCGAGCCGTTCGTGGCGGAGGTCGCCGCCGCCGGTGAGCGCGCGGCGCTCGGCCAGCTGCTGCTGAAGCTCACGGTGCCGGGTGTGCCCGACGTCTACCAGGGCGACGAGCTGATCGATCTCTCGCTCGTCGACCCCGACAACCGCCGGCCGGTGGACTGGGATGCGCGGCGCGACGCGCTGGAGGCGTTGCGGGCCGGTGCGCAGCCGACGCGCGAGACGATGAAGCTGCACGTCATCTCGCGGGCCCTGTCGTTGCGCGCGCGCCGGCCGGAGGTCTTCGGTGCGGGCGGGGCATATGAGCCGCTCGAGGCCGGCCCCGACGTGGTTGCGTTCAGCCGGGGGTCGCGCGCCGAGGTCGTCGTCGTGGTGGCGTTGCGCGGCGCAGGGGAAGGCGTCTGCGTGCAGCTTCCTGCGGCTGCGTACCGCGCCGTGCTCACCGGGCGCGAGATGGAGACCTCCGCAGCCACGCCCGTGGGGCGACTGGTAGAGCCGCACGGGCTCGTGCTGCTCGAGCGCGTCTGACCTGGCGTCACGGCGCCGGCGGGCGCTCGGCGAGCGCCCGCGCGGCGACCAGCGGATCGCCGTCGGCGCGATGCACGCCGAGCTGCCGTGCCAGCGCCTCGCTGACGCCCCGGCCCGCGAGGATCGTGTGGTAGCGCTGTCCGAGCGCGGCGATGGCGTCGCCGTTCTCGGTCAGCCCGCGCGCGTCCAGTGAGCACACGACGACCGCGGCCGGGCTGAGCGACGCGCTCATGCCGGCGATCTGGTCGATCGGTGTGTCGGCGCCGAGGTAGGCGATCCGCCAGCCTCGATCGGCCAGCACGAGGCCGAAGCAGACGAGGCCGAGCGTGTGGCGCTCGCCGGGAGCGCACGCGAGCAGGGCCAGCGGTCCTTCGCCGGCCTCCCAGCCCTGCGCCATGCTCAGCAGGCGGCGTTCGATCAGGTGGCTGGCGAAGTGCTCGTGACCGACGGAGATCTCGTTGCGCTCCCAGCGCAGGCCGATCTCGACGAGCGCCGGCAGCACGACCTCGCCTATCGCTGAGACCGTCCCGCGCTCGAAGGTGGCCTCGAGCAGGGCGTCGAAGCGCGTCGCGTCGAACGCCTCGGCGGCGGCGATCAGCGCGTCGATGAGGTCGCCGGGTTCGCCGGGGGCCACGATCTCGCGACCCGACTCGGAGACCGCGAGGGCGGCTGCCTGCGCTGCTGCGAGCCCCCGCGCCATGTGCGCCTGCATGGACCGGATGCGGCGTGCGTCCGCCGCTGAGTAGAGCCGGTAGCCGCCCGCGCTGCGCTCGGGTTGCAAGAGGCGGTAGCGACGCTCCCAGGCGCGCAGCGTCGGCTCGTGCACACCCACGAGCGTGGCGAACTCCTTGATGCGCCATCGCTCTGCGGAGTCGGTCACGCCCGCAGTATCGCAGGTTGCGCAAAGCTTTGACAAACCTTATGCAAACCTCGTACAGTCCCGCCATGACCTCCGCCACCGCCGCCGCGGCCACCGCCGCCGCCGCCACCACCACTACCTCTGCGTCACGCCGCTGGCACGACGCCACGATCAAGCCGACCGACAGCACGCTGATCACGCGGGTCGCCGACGGTGACGGCGCCGCGTTCGAGGAGCTGTACCGCCGTCACGAGCGGCGCGTCCTCATGCTGGCGCGCAAGCTCTGCGCCAGTCGCGAGCTTGCCGAGGAGGTGGCGCAGGAGGCGTTCATCTCGCTCTGGCGCGGCGCTCATGCCTATCGCCCGGAGTCCGGCAGCGTGAGCGCGTGGCTGTCGAGCATGGTGCGCAACCGCGCGATCGACGCCTGGCGCCGCAGCGCCGTGCGCCCGGTCGAGGTGGAGATGTCCGAGGGCGGCGGCGATCAGCTGCGCGCACCCACCGGCGCGGAGCCGGCGGCTCCGGAGCGCGCGCTGGCGCTCTCGCTGATCGCCGACCTGCCCGCCGCCCAGAAGCAGGCCGTCTTCCTCGCCTACTTCGGTGACATGACGCACTCGGAGATCGCCACGTACGCGGGCTCCCCGCTGGGCACGGTCAAGGGACGCATCCGGCTCGGGCTCGAGCGGCTGCGGCCGGGGCTGGATCCCGTTCGCGACGACGCGGCCGCAGCGCGCCGGGCGCCGGCGCCTCAGGCGGCGGCCTGAGGCGCAGCGCGGCCCGCAGCCCCTGCGTCATACTCGCGGCCGTGAAACTT